>CBDUSV010000017.1:0-19587 GCA_965369885.1 uncultured bacterium | reverse complement strand
CGGCGCTGACCGATCCGGTGCTGGGCACCGAACTGGCCCGGGCCACGAGCGACGGCGTCGATCTCGCCCAGGCCATGGACCATGCCCGTACCATCGGCGGCCCGGCGCTGCGAGCCTTGAGCTTCGCGGCGCGCGGCGAATTGTTGAAGGTGGTGGCCGATGTTCTCACCGCCAACCGGGATGCGTATTTCGAGACCGCGGTGGCCAATTCCGGCAACACCAAGATCGACGCCGCCATCGACATCGACGGCGGTATCGGCACCCTGAAGTTCTTCGCCCGCCTCGGCGATAAGCTGGGCGAGACCCACAATCTCCACGACGGCGGCTTCGACCGCCTGGCGCGGGACGAGGCCTTCCAGGCCATGCACCTATCGGTGCCGATCACCGGCGTCGCCATCCACATCAACGCCTTCAACTTCCCGTCCTGGGGGCTGTGGGAGAAGGCCGCGGTGGCCATCCTCTCAGGCGTCGCGGTGCTGGCCAAGCCGGCGACGGCGACGGCGCTGCTGTCCTACCAGATGGTCAAGGACGTGATCGAGGCCGGGGCACTGCCCGAAGGCGCGCTTTCGCTGGTGTGCGGTGGGGCCCGCGAGCTTGCCGACCATGTCACCGGCGCCGACGCCATCGCCTTTACCGGCTCGGCCGGGACCGCCAACGCGCTGCGCGCCACCCCCAATGCCATCGCCTCCAATGTGCGGTTCAATGTGGAAGCCGACAGCCTCAATTGCAGCCTGCTCGGCCCCGACGCCAAGGCCGGCAGCGCCGAATTCGATCTGTTCGTGCGCGAGGTGGCGCGCGAGATGACCCAGAAGGCGGGGCAGAAATGCACCGCGATCCGCCGCGCCCTGGTGCCCAAGGGCGTGATCAATGACGTCGCCGGGGCGCTTGAGGCGCGGCTTGGCAAGACCGTCATGGGCAATCCCCGGAACGAAAGCGTCCACATGGGCCCCATCGTCAACAAGACCCAGCAGTCCGCCGTGCTGGAGGCCATCGAGGCCTTGAAGGCCGAGACCACGGCCATCACCGGCGAAGGCGCCCCTGATTTGGTCGACGCCGATCCGGACGTGGCCTCGTTCGTCGCGCCCACATTGCTGCGATGCGATGCACCGGCGGACGGGCGCGCCGTCCATGAGATCGAGGCCTTCGGCCCGGTCTCGACCCTGATGCCCTACGACAGCCCGGCCCAGGCCTATGACCTCGCCGGGCGCGGCGGCGGCTCGCTCGCGGCCTCGGTGTTCACCGCCGACAGCGCCTTCGCCGCCGAGGCGGCACAGGCGCTTGGCCCCCACCATGGCCGGGTGCTGATCGTCGATGAAAGCATCGGCAAGTCCCAGACCGGCCACGGCATCGTCATGCCGATGTGCGTCCATGGCGGCCCCGGCCGCGCCGGCGGCGGCGAGGAACTGGGGGGGCTGCGCGGGCTCGGCTTCTACCATCAGCGCCTGGCGGTCCAGGGCCGCGCCGATTGGCTCAAGGATATGGCTTCGGGCGCGGCGGAACTGGCGTCCTGAGCCTTTGCCAATCGCTGACATGGGCAAAACTCAGGCAGTGCAGATATACCGAAAAGCTATAGCACATATAGGAAAATACTAATTGATAAATAGCTATGAGATGGTAGAGGTGGGGCTCAAGCAGAATTTAGAATCCGCTTAACGGGAGACCGAACTTCAGGGGGAGAAACGCACGCGCGGCACGGCCATGTCAAATTTGCCGCGAACGCCGGAGTCCAAGGCTTGACTCCGATCACCGGTGCGGCATTCACTTCCCCAATCCCCCATTGCCACCGTGCGCAATTCGAGGAGACCGACCCCATGACAGATGATGTGACGGCGCTGGCCGACGAAAAATTCCTGGTCGAGCCCTATTTGGACTGGTCCGGGGCAGAAGGCATACCCATCGTCGAGGATTTCGGCGTCGATATGAAGACGGTGGAGACCAAGCCATGGGCGCGCCATGGCGTCGACGGCGCCTTCGTTCACCTCAAGGGCCGGGGCGACTTCCTCGCCATGTATGTGCTCGACATTCCGCCCGGCGGCAAGACCGCGCCCCAGAAGCACATCTTCGAAGAGGTGTTCTACGTCATTGACGGCCATGGCTCGACCACCATCGAAACCTATGACGGCCGCACCCACGGCTTCGAATGGGGACCGAAAAGCCTCTTTGCCCTACCGCTCAACTGCAAGTACCAGCATTTCAACGGCTCGGGCGCGGAGCGGGCGCGGTTCTATTCCTGCAACAACCTGCCGCTGGTGTTGAACCTTTACCGCAACGACGATTTCGTCTTCTCCAACGACGCCAAGTTCCCGGAGCGCGAGGGCGGCGCGGAATATTTCGCCGGCGACGGCGAGCTGATCCCGAAGATGCCGGGCCGCCATATGTGGGAGACCAATTTCGTCCCCAACCTGGGCGAATTCGAGCTCAAGAAATGGGAAAAGCGCGGCGCCGGCGGGGCCAACATGATGTTCTCCCTGGCCGACGGCACCATGCACGCCCATTGCTCGGAAATGCCGGTGGGAACCTACAAGAAGGGCCATCGCCACGGCGCCGACTTCCATGTCATGTGCTGCACCGGGGAAGGCTATTCCCTGTTGTGGTTCGACTTCGAACAAGACCTGGTGCGGATCGATTGGGACCACGGCGTCGTCTTCGCGCCGCCGGACAAGATGTTCCATCAGCACTTCAACACCAGCCCCGAACCGGCGCGCTATCTCGCCATCGCCATGGGCAGCCTGCGCTACCCCATGCTGGCCGAGAAAAAGCAGGTGTGGCTGGGCATGGACGTGGACCTCAACAAGGGCGGCAATCAGATCGAGTACGAGGACCAGAACCAGGGTGTCCACAAGCTCTATCTCGAGGCCCTGGCCAAGACCGGCGCCCAATCCAAGATGAGCAAGTTCATCGACGAATCAGTCTATAAATAGCATCAAGCAATAAATTCCGCTTTGGAAGGACCAAATTTATGAACAAGGACATTACCAACCTGCGTTCCGCCTTGGAGTGGCTCAAAGAAGAAGGCGACGTGATCGAGACCGACAAGGAGGTCGATCCGGACCTCGAGATCACCGGCCTTCAGAAGCACTTCGACGGCGGCCCGGTGATGATGTTCAACAACGTCAAGGGCAAGCCCCACGCCCGGGCCATCACCAACCTGTTCGGCGACATCAATGTGGTCGAGAAGCTGTTCGGCTGGGAGAATTCACTGGATCGGGTCAAGAAGGTGGCCCACGCCATCGACCACCCAACCAAGCCGATCGAGATTTCCCAGGACGAGGCGCCGGTCCAGGAAGAGATCATCACCGACAATGTCGATCCCAACGCGATCCTCACTCCCATCCGCCATACCGCGCTTGAAACCGAGCTTACCATCGGCTCCGGCATTTCCTGCGTCATCGGCGACTACTTCGATGGCGGCAGCCATATCGGCTACAACCGCATGAATTTCCGCTGGGGCAATGTCGGCACCTTCCAGATCTCGCCCGGCTCCCACATGTGGCAGATCATGACCGAGCACTACCGCGACGAGGAACCGATCCCGTTGACCATGTGCTTCGGGGTTCCGCCCGCCTGTACCTTCGTCGCCGGCAGTGGCTTCGACTATGCGGTGCTGCCCAAGGGCTGCGACGAGATCGGCATGGCCGGCACCATCCAGGACGCGCCGGTGCGCATCGTCAAGTGCCGCACCATCGACGCCTACACCCTGGCCGACGCGGAATATGTCCTGGAAGGCTACCTCCATCCCCGCGACAAGCGTTACGAGACCAAGGAGTCGGAAGACGCCGATGTCCAGGGCAAATACTTCTTCCATCCCGAATGGGCCGGCTATATGGGCAAGGCCTATAAGGCGCCGACCTTCCACGTCACCGCCATCACCATGCGCAAGCGCGAGAGCAGGCCGATCATTTTCCCGCTCGGCGTGCACACGGCGGACGACGCCAACATCGATACCTCGTTCCGCGAATCCGCCATCTACAATCTGTGCCAGCGCCTGCAGCCGGGCATCGTCCAGAACGTCCACATCCCCTACTGCATGACCGACTGGGGCGGCGCCATCATCCAGGTCAAGAAGCGCAACAAGATCGAGGAGGGCTGGCAGCGCAACTTCCTGACCGCCATCCTGTCATGCTCGCAAGGTGCGCGCCTGGTCATCGCCATGAGCGAGGACACCGATATCTACGACATGGAAGACGTGATGTGGAACCTGACGACGCGGGTCAATCCGCAGACCGATATCCTCAACCCGATCCCGGGCGGCATCGGCCAGACCTTCATGCCGGCCGAGCGCATGACCGCCGGCGATGCGCAGTGGACCGCCGCCAACACCCAGTTCGAAGGCGGCATGGGCATCGACGCCACCGTGCCCTACGGCTACGAGCAGGATTTCCACCGGCCGGTCTATCCCGTCGACAAGGTGAAGCCGGAGGATTTCTTCACCGAGGAGCAGATCGAGAACGCCAGGTCCCGCATGAAGGGCTGGGTCCTGTCGCTGGCGCGCACCGGCCGCTAGACTCCCAACCCCGCAAAAGGAGCGCCCTGATGCTTGGACCCTACCGGGTTCTTGATTGTTCGGACCAGCTGGGCTGGCTCGCCGGGCGCATCCTCGCCGATCTTGGGGCCGACGTCATCAAGGTGGAGCCGCCCTGGGCGGCGCTGGATGATCCGGCGTGGCGCGCCAACAACGTCAACAAGCGCCTGGTTTCCCTCGATCTCGGCACCGATGCCGGCCGCGCCGCCATCCAACGCATGGCGGCCAGCGCCGATTTCCTGATCGAGACCGCGGCGCCCGGCAGCGCACAAGCCGATCTGTTCGACCCCGATGTCCTCCATGGCGCCAACCCCAAGCTGATCCACGTCTCGGTCACCCCGTTCGGACGCACCGGGCCGCGCTCCCGGTGGCTCGCGTCGGACATCGAGTTCATGGCCGCCGCCGGCGCCATGTCGCTGGCCGGTGAGCCCGGCGGTGTGCCGCTTCGGGTCTCGGTGGCGCAGTCCTACAGCTGGGCCGCGGCCCAGGCCGCCGTCGGCGCCATGGTGGCGCTGACCCACCGCACAGCCACGGGGCGCGGCCAGCATGTGGATGTGTCCGCCCAGGCCGCCGTGATCGCGTCGATCGCCTTCTCGCCGGCCTACTGGGACATGCACCGGGAGAATCCGACCCGGGCCGGCGCCTTCATGACCGGGCGGTCGGTTCACGGCGCCAATTACCGCGTGTTCTGGCCGTGCAAGGACGGCTATATGAATTTCATCATCTATGGCGGCGTCGCCGGGCGCCGGACCAACGAAGCGGTGACCTCGTGGATGAAGGATGCGGGCGCCGAGCTTGGCGCCATTGCCGATATCGATTGGGCGGTGTTCGATCCCACCCAGGCGACCCAACAAGAGGTCGACGCCATCGAGGGCCCGATCGGCCGCTTCTTCCTGACCCTGACCAAGGCCGAGTTCCTCGACGGCACGTTCCAGCGTGAAATGCTGGGCTATCCGGTCAACAATGTCGCCGACATCGCCGCCGATCCACAGTTGGAGGCCCGCGGCTTCTGGCAGGATATGCCGGGCCCCGACGGCACCGCCGAGCGCTTCTGCGGCGGCTTCGCCATTGTCGATGGCGAGCGCCTCAAGGTGCGCCATGGGGCGCCATCACCCGGTGAGACCGGCCGCGAGGTGTTGAGCGATTTCGGCTTTTCCGGCCCGGAGATCGACCAACTCGTCGGCAGCGGTGGAGCGGCCGAATGAGCGGCGTCCCGCAAGCCCTCGACGGCCTCAAGGTCATCGAAGTTGGTGGCTATGCCGCCGGCCCCTGGATCGGCAAGGTCCTGGCCAACTACGGCGCCAAGGTGGTGCATGTGGAATCCCGCGACCGCCCCGACGGCTTCCGCCTGCAATATCCGCCCTTCAAGGACCACAAGCAGGGCATCAACTCTTCCGGCTGTTTCGCCTACTTCAACGATTCCAAATACGCCGTCACCCTCGACGTCAAGAAGCCGGGCGGCCTCAAACTGGGCCGCCGCCTCGCCGACTGGTGCGACGTGCTGATCGAAAACATGCGCCCCGGCGTCATCGACCGTATCGGCCTCGGCTATGAGGATCTGAAAAAAACCAACCCCGGCGTCATCATGCTGTCGACCTGCAATATGGGCCAGACCGGGCCGCGGTCGGCCAGTGGCGGCTTCGGCTCCCAGCTGTCGGCGCTGGCCGGGTTCTGCGGCCTCACCGGGTTTCCCGACGGCTCGCCGCAGCTGTTATATGGCCCCTATATCGATTTCGTTGCCGCCCTGGTGGGGGCGCCGGCGATCCTCGCCGCGCTGGACCGCCGCCAGCGCACCGGCGAGGGCGCCTATATCGATGTCGCCCAATATGAATGCGGCGCCCTTTTCCTATCCGGCGCCTTGCATGACTACCACGCCAATGGGCGCATCGCCGACCGCGCCGGCAATGACGACGAGGTGGCGGCCCCCCACGGCGCCTATCCGTGCCGGGAGGGTCAATGGCTGGTGCTGTCATGCTGGGATGACGGGGAATTTGGCCGCCTCGCCGACGCCATCGGCGAGACCTCCTGGGTCGGGGACAAGAAATTCGCCACCATCGAAGCCCGGCGCGACAACATCGGTGCCCTCGACCAGGGCATCGCCGACTGGTGCGCGCCGCAAGACGCGGACACCGCGGTGGCCGCCCTCCAAACCGCCCGGGTCCATAGCTACAAGGTCAACACCGTCGCCGATCTGTTCTCAGATCCCCAGTTGAGCCACCGCCGCATCTGGCGGGTGCGCAAACATGCGGTGATCGACGATCAGTCCTATTATTATCCGGGCTTCGAATTGTCCGAGAACCCGGGCGACGTGGTCGCGCCGGCGCCGACGCTCGGCGGCGACAACGACCTCGTGTTCAAGGGTTTCCTCGGGCTAAGCGATGAAGAGTTCGAGACCTACCAGTCCCAGGGCGTCATCTAGCCGCGATCAACCCATAAAAATCGGGCGGCGATGATGTTCACCGCCGCCCGGGATATTTGGCCTCGATCCTTATCCGCGATCAGCTGAAGCGGACATAGTCGAAATCGAGGGGCTGACCGTTGATCCCCTTGGCCGGCGGGGCAACCCAGTTGGCGACCTTGCCGGGCTCGGTGACCTCACCCATCAGGGATTCGACATAATCCCGATCTTCGGGGGTCGGCAGCCATTGGCTTTGGTAGCGGTCCCACTCGGCCTCTGTCAGCAGATTGCCGTCGGGCGACGCGTTGATGTTGGCGAACAGTCCGATGGCCCGGCGGAAGGCCCGGTGGGGCAGCTTCAGGGTGAAATCGATACCATGGTCGCGGATGATCTTGTTCCACTTGTCGACACCGCGCTGGCAATCCTCGATGTAATCATCCCTGAGGCGCTCATTGATGGCGTTCAAAGCCGGCGCCTGGACCTGGATGATGGAATCCCCGGCGATCTGGGACACCGCATAGGTGTCGTCCAGGAGCCTGTGGTCATCGGTGAGCTTGGCTTCCTGATAGCGGCCCTTGATCCCCATGTTGAAGTAGGTCGCGGCGTTGGTGGAAAGCTCTTGGCCATAAAGATCGGCCGAGACCGAAAAGTGGAAGTTGATGTATTTCTGCAGGGTCGGCAGATCGATGCCGCCATGTTTGCGGACGTCGTCGGTCTTGTGCTCGTTCATGATCTCGCAGGCACGCTGGACCACCCGTCCGACCCCGGTTTCACCGACGAACATGTGGTGCGCCTCTTCGGTCAGCATGAAGCGGCAGCTTCGCGCCAGAGGCTCGAAACCGGATTCCGCCAGCGAGCACAGCTGGTACTTGCCGTCGCGGTCGGTGAAATAGGTGAACATGTAGAACGACAGCCAGTCCGGCGTGTCCTCGTTGAAGGCGCCGAGAATGCGTGGCTTGTCCGGATCGCCGGAATGGCGCTGCAGCATGGCCTCGCCTTCCTCGCGGCCGTCGCGGCCGAAATAGGCGTGCAACAGATAGACCATGGCCCACAGATGGCGGCCTTCCTCCACATTGACCTGGTACAGGTTGCGCAGGTCATAAAGCGACGGGCAGGTCTTGCCCAGGTGGCGCTGCTGTTCGACCGAGGCGGGCTCGGTATCGCCTTGGGTGACGATCAGACTGCGCAGTTCGGAGCGGTATTCGCCGGGAACCTCCTGCCATACCGGCTCACCCTTGTGGTCGCCGAAAGTGATTGTGCTGCCCTCTTCCACCGGGGTGAGGAAAATGCCCCAGCGGTATTCGGGCATGCGGACATGGCCGTAATTGGCCCAGCCGCCGCGCTCGACGCTGATCGCGGTGCGCAGATAGACCTCCAGGTCCTTGCTGTCCCTGGGGCCGAGCTCGTTCCACCAATCGAGATATTGGGGTTGCCATTGCTCCAGGGCGCGCTGGAGGCGCCTGTCATCGGCCAGATTCACGTTGTTCGGAATTCTTTCCAGATAATCTATATCCGTCGCCATATTCTCTCTCCTAAACCTTGCTGGCTAATCATCATCGTCATCTGTCCGAAGCTCAGACTCGATTCTCATCAAAGGACGCGCGCTTGCCGGAACCGAACAGCTTCAGCGCTCCCTCCTCACCGACCGCGTTGGGGCGCTGGAAGATCCAGTTCTGCCATGCCGACAGTCGGCCGAATATCTTGGTTTCCAGGGTCTCGGGCCCGGCGAAGCGCAGGCTCGCCTCCATGCCGGTCAATGCATCGGGGGAGAAGCTCGCCCGCTCTTCGATGGCGAGGCGGATTTCCTCCTCCCAGTCGATGTCGTCGGGGACGAAGGTCACCAGTCCCAACTCCTCGGCCGCCTGGGCGTCGAGATCCTGGCCGGTCTTGGCCTTGACGGCCGCGACCTTGTCCGGCGCATCGAGGAAACGGGTGTCGAGGCGGGTCAGGCCATTGCACATGGGCAAGGGGCCGAAATTCATCGCCGTCGGGCGAATCGAAGGCGGCGGGCGGTTGTCGCCCTCCAGGGTGCCGTCCAGCATGTAGCTTCTGTCGGCACAGAGAAGCAGTTCCATCAAGGTGCCGGTGAAACAGCTTCCCGGCTCCACCAGGGCGATCAGGCTGCGCGACGTCACGTCGATGCGCTTGATCACCCGCTTGAGGAACAGGGTGATCTCGCGCACCAGCCAGTCCTCGCCATGTTCGGCCAGCATCGCGTCGGCCTCGGCCACCCGGTCCGGGTCGCCGGCGGTGCGCAGCACCCAGGTGCCCAGGCCCGGCTCATTGAGACGCAGATGAAGGATGGCATCGTCCAGTTCGCGGGCCACCGCCAAGGGCCAGAACTCGACACCGGCGGCGTGGATGCCGTCCAGGTCCGTGGGCACGGCCTCGCTTGGCGCCTGAACCGTGATGATGGCCCGGTTTCCGTCACGTATGAGCGCGACGGTGACGTGATCATAGGTGATGTCGCTGTCGGTGATCTTGCGGTTGAGAGGCGTGAGGGTGATGCCCTTGGCGTCCTGGGGACGGTCGGTCAACTGGGCGAATTCCTCGGCCCGCGCTTGCACGGTTTCCGCCATCTTGGAGCGCGGCACGATTTCATCGACCAGGTTCCAGTCGAGCGCCCGGGTGCCCCTGATCCCTTCGGTCAGGGTGCAGAAGAAATCGGCATGGTCGTGGCGCACATGGCGCTTGTCGACCACCCGGGTGAGCCCGCCGGTTCCGGGCAGCACCGCTAACAAAGGCACCTCGGGCAGGGACACGGCGGAAGCGCCGTCGTCGATCAGGATGATGTGGTCCGCCGCCAGGGCCATTTCATAACCGCCGCCGGCTGCGGTGCCGTTGATGGCACAGATAAATTTCTGGTGGGAAAATTCGCTGGAGTCTTCGATGCCGTTGCGGGTCTCGTTGGTGAATTTGCAGAAATTCACCTTATGGGCATGGGTCGATAGGCCCAGCATCTTGATGTTGGCGCCGGCGCAGAACACCTTGTCCTTGGCCGAGGTCAGGATCACGGCGCCGATCTCTGGATGTTCGAAACGTAAACGCTGGATGGCGTCGTGGAGCTCGATATCGACGCCCAAATCGTATGAGTTGAGCTTCAATTCATAGCCCGGATAGAGCCCGCCATCCTCTTGCACATCCATGGCCAGGGTCGCCACCGGCCCATCGAAGCTGAGTTTCCAGTGCCGATATTCATCCGGGTGGGTGTTGAAGTCGATCATGATGTTTCAAGTGCTCCAGGATTGCTTTTCAGTCTGCCCTATGCGCCCAATCTCTCGGCAACGTCCCAATTTCCCGGGGACATCCCAATTTTTCAGGAACTTCTTGGTGTTGCCGGATCGGGCCTAACCCCTTAGATTCCCATAGAATCCAGCGAATTTTAGATAAATACTTAAATAGGTACCGAAATACCTATTTACAAATACACCATCAAGGCTCATGCTGTCAAGCACTTATCGAGAATGATTCGCAAGAAAGATTCGGGCCCCAAGCAAGACACCCTGTTGCGAGAGAAAGAGCCATGGCGGAAACCGGCGGATTAGGAACAGATTCCGAGCTCCAGGGCGATTTGACCATCCGCGAGGCCGTATTCGCCGATGTTGAGGCCGTCAGCGGCTTGGATGAGCGCATCACCGGATTGGCCAAACCGGACTATTGGCAGGCAAGCTTCGCCAATTTCAGCGGCCGGCCCGACGGCTATTTCCTCATCGCCGAGGCCGATGGGCGGTTTTGCGGCTTCATCACCGGCGAGGTCGGGGCCTGGGAATTCGGCTCGCCGCCCTGCGGCTGGATCTTCGCCATCGGAGTCGACCCCGGCCAACGCCTACGCAAGGTGGGGAGCCGCCTGTTCGCCACCCTGTGCCGGCGCATGGGCGGGACCGGCGTCAAGACGGTGCGCACCATGCTGGGCCGCGACGATGCGCTGAACATGTCGTTCTTCCGCTCCCAGGGCATGATGGGCGGGCCCTTCATCCAGTTGGAAATGCCGTTATCGACCCTGACTGATGAGGCTGGGACTGATGAGGATGGGGATGATGAGGCCGGACAGATATGAAATTACAGAAAGCCACCCTTTTCGCCTTGTTTTCCGTGCTCGAACTGGCGCGCGATCCCAAACGCCAGATTTCCGCCACCGAGATCGCCGAGCTCTACGGCGTCTCGGCCAACCACCTGGCCAAGGTGTTGCGCGACCTCGGCCGCGCCGGGCTGGTGGAAGCGGTGCGCGGGGTCGGCGGCGGCTACCGCTTCACGGGCAATGCCAACCGGGTCTCGCTTTATGACGTGATCACGCTGTTCGGCGACATGGCAACCGACGGGGGCGGAAATGGCGGGGTCTCGGACGACACCGATATCGGCCGGGCGCTGGGCCAGGTCATGAACGAAGTGGACGAGATCGCCGTCGCCACCATGAAATCGATCACCCTGGCGACCCTCTTGAAGACCATGCGGTGGCAGGAAGTCCGCAAGGCGGCTGTGTCACGCTGATTGGGCCCGCTGGCCCAACTTTGTGGCTGCTCCTGACATGATCTAATTAATGCATCGGGCGCTCAATGTGATATAATAATTTTGTTGAAACTCGGTAGCCGATACCGAATAAGACGGCGCCGGGTTTGATAGAGGCCCTGCGCCGCTGCCTGGCGCAAGCGCCAGACAGCCGTGCACCTTAAGAGGAGAGGAGCACGCTATGTTAATCAAAGAAATCATGTCATCGAGTATCGAGTCCGTCGATCCGGGACTATCCATAGCGGATTGCGCGCGAAAGATGCGTGATCTGGATATCGGTTGTCTTCCGGTTTTGAATGACGGCAAGCTGATCGGGATGATCACCGACCGTGACATTTGCTGTCGCGCCGTGGCCGATGAATGCGACGTGGCAAAGAGCGCGGTTAAGGACATCATGACGAAGGATGTGACTTTTTGCTTCGACGATCAGGATTGCGACGAAGCCGCTCATTTGATGGAAGAGAAGCACCTGCGCCGTCTTGTCGTTCTGAGCCGAGAAAAAGACACGGTCGGTGTCCTTTCGGTCGACAATCTGGCTTCCTGGTCCCACGATCTTGCGGGCGAAGTGCTTGAGGCAGCGGCACCATCCGTGCATTGAGTGCGTTCAACCGCATGAGCACATGGCGGTGCTGTTGAAGACCATACAGTGGCAGCAAGACCGCAAAGCGGCTTTATCGCAATTGGCCTAATAGGCCCTGGCGCGGTGATGGCGAACGCTCAGCGCCAATGGCCTTCGGTGTCGATGCGGTGAAGGGCAGCCAGTTCGTCCTTGCTTGGCGGCGGGGTTTCCGCCAATTCGTCCATCAGGCGCAAATCCCATCCGGTGTGCTGGCGAATGTCATCAATGTCGTGGCCGGGATGAATCGCGGCCAGATGCAGCTCATGGCTGGGCCCATGGGGGCGCAGGATGCAGCGGTCGGTGATCACCGCCGCCGGTCCGCCGGCCAACCCGGCCCGGCTTCGCGCCTCTCCGCCGCCCAGGAACCCCGGCGAGGTCACGTAATCTACCCGTTCGACGAAGCGGTGCTTTTCATGGTTCATGATGGCAAGTAGGCGCTTCGACATGGCGGCGAGATCGGCGGCGCCGCCGGAGCCCGGCAGCTTGATCCGGGGCTTGGCGATGTCACCGATGAACGACGTGTTGATGTTGCCGAAGCGGTCGATCTCGGCGCCGCCGATGAAGCCGGCATCGACGCGGCCGCGCTGCAACTGGCCCATGACCTGGATCAAGCCGGTGCCCCACACCGCGCCCAGCTGGTTGGGCGGGTCCCCCATGGTGTAGATCATGTCGCCGGCCGGCGCGGTGCGCGCGATGCCGCATTCGAACAGCCCGACCGCATTGGGCGCATGGATCAGGCGCGCGACGCCATAGGCCACCATGGGCAGGCGCATGCCGACGAACACCACATCAAAGTCGCGGATCTCCCGCGCGGCGGCAACGATCATCAACTCCTGGGTCGAATAGCCGGTCATCTGTCATTCCGCCGCATAGTTGGCCATGGCCGCCGGCGCCGATTGCTTGATGCGCAAATCGTCGAGCCGCGATCCCAGCTTGGCCCGGTAGGCCGCGTGATCAGGAACATCGAGCACCCATTCCCCGAGCCAGTCGAGGAAGCCCTCGCGGGTTCGCGATTGGATGTGATAGTCGGCGAAGAAGCCATTGTCGCGGCGCCAGCACCCGGTCATCGGCGAGGGGTGCGCCGCCGCCGGAACATGGCACACCGCCGCCACCAGATAGCCCGGCACCAGGACCCGGCTCGGGTCCGACGCGATCACGTCCTTACCGACAATTTCGTCGGCCAGAACAATGACTTTTTCGGCGGCGAGCGCCGCTTCCTCAGCCAGGCCGCGACTACCCCAATGGTGCGCATTGCCATCGCGGTCGGCGCGCTGGACCGGCAGGATCGCCACATCGGGCCTCAGCGGTTTGACCAGCACGACCGGCTCAGGGTCATCGGAGAACGGATTCTCGGCCATGGTGAAATCCGGGTTGGAGCTGAGAATGTCCGAGCCCAGGATCGAGCGCACCGGCAGATAGGGGATGCCGTGGGCGCCGGCCAGCAACGCCATGCCCAGGGAGAAGTTGGAATGGTCATGGACTGTGACCGGGCCGGGAATGCCGGTCTCATAGGCGCGGCGGTAATTGTGGCCCAGCCCGGCGGAGACATTGCCGACCCAGGCCCCGGTGATGTGGGCCACACAGCCGGCGCCGATCAGCACATCGCTGCACATGTCCGAGATCGGCGCGATCACGTTCAAGCCACCGATGCCCTGGCGAATAATCTCGTAAGCAGCGGCAAAGGGGATGTCGGGCTCGAGACACGCGCCCATCACCACGGAATTGCCGGGCTTGACGTGCCGGGCGATGGCCTGGTCGAGGGGTTGAAGCTTATCGGTCGCGGGTTCGGGCATGGCTTTGGTCCTTTGGTGCTTTGCCGGGGGGCGCTCAGCGCAATTTGAAGCGCTGGATCTTCCCGGTCGCGGTCTTGGGCAGGCTTTCGACGAAGGTGAACCAGCGGGGATATTTGTACTTGGCCAGGCCCTGCTTGCAGTGTTGCAGCAAGGCTTCGGTCATGTCGCCGCCGGCGTCGGCGGGATCATTGAGGACGATGAAGGCGGCGGGCTTGATCAGCTCGTCGGCGTCGGCACGGCCCACCACGGCGGCTTCCAAAACCTGGGGATGCTCGATCAGCTTGGCCTCGATCTCGAAGGGCGAACACCAGATGCCGCCGACCTTCATCATGTCGTCATTACGCCCGCAATAGAGAAACCTGTCTTCTGCGTCGCGGATATAGGTATCGCCGGTATTGAGCCAGCCATCGGCCAGGGTGGCGGCGGTCTTTTCCGGGTTGTTCCAGTAATATTTGGCGACCGACGGGCCCGCGATCATCAGCCGCCCACTCGCCCCCGCCTCGGCCTCATGGCCATGGTCATCGAGGACTTTCGCCTCATAGCCGGGAACGATGCGGCCCGAGAAGCCGGGCTTGATGTCGTCCGGGCGGTTGGTGATGAAGATGTGCAAAGCCTCGGTGGAGCCGATGCCATCGAGGATGTCGACGCCGGAGCGCTCCTTCCAACGGCGGTAGATGTCGGCGGGCAGGGCCTCGCCGGCCGACACACAGACGCGCAGCGACGAAAGGTCGCGGGGATCGCCGTCGAGCACGCGCAATTGCGCCGCGTATAGGGTCGGCACCCCGTAGAACACCGTCGGCTTGAAGGTCTCGATGACGTCGAAGGTGCTTTCCGGCGCCGGCGGGCCCGCCAGCAACACCGACGTGCCGCCGGTCCACAAGGGAACGCACAAGGCGTTGCCCAGGCCATAGGCGAAGAACAGTTTGGCGGCGGAAAAAGACACATCTTCGGCGCCGATCCCCAATATGCCGACACCATAGAATTCGCTGACCACCACCATATCGCGGTGGGCGTGGACCGCGCCCTTGGGCCGCCCGGTGGTGCCCGACGAATAAAGCCAGAAGCAATCATCGGTGGCCGCCGCCGGAGCGGGCTCCAGTTGATCCGACGCGCCCGCCATCAGGGATTGAAGGCTTATCCCCGCGCCAACCGTGGCCATGCGGTGGCGGGGGCCGGGCCGGGCGGCATCCAGCGCCGGTGTGACCTCGGGGGCGAATTCGGGGGAATAGATGCACGCGCAAGCGCCGGAATCCTCGATCATGAATTGGTAATCGGCGGCGCGCAGCAAGGTGTTGAGGGGCACCGGCACTAGACCCGCCTTGATCGCGCCCCAGAACAGATAGAAGAATTCCGGGCTGTCCTTGACCATCATCAGGACCCGGTCGCCGTGGTCCATGCCAAGGGATGAAAGCACGTTGCCGGCCCGGTTCACATTTGCCGCCAGCGCGCCATAGCTGACCTCGGCGCCCTCGGTGGTGCGGATCGCCACCTTGTCGGCGCGGCCTTCGGCGATATGGCGGTCGATGAAGGGAACGGCGGCGTTGAACAGCGCGGCAAAATCCAGTTTCGGCGTGCCGGAAGATCGGTCGACGGTCACCCAATGGTCAGCCATGGCGCGCCACCGGGCCGGGTGTCATTTGCCGGTGAATTCCATTTCGCCGTTGGGCAGGAAATACAGGATGTAGGTATCGCCGCCCTCGACGGTGGGCCAATGGTCGCTCATCGGCGGGTAGACGTACCAGCCCTTGCCCATGCCGTCCAATGTCGGCGCGCCGGAGACCGGGATGATCCAGCCGATCTCGCCGGTGGGGTGGATGTGGTGCGGGCCCTTGACGTTCTCCATGCGCACCACGTCGGTGCTGAATTTGCCGGTGATGCCGCCGGGCTTGACGATGCGGCCATAGCGGATGCCGGCGGCCTCGCGCGCGCACACCCAGCCTTCGGTATCGCCATCACGCAGGCAGGCCTCCATGTCGCGGTAGGCATCTGAATCGGTGGGATAGGCCTGGTTGAGGAAATCCCCCAGCGCCCCGTCCAGCGGCTTGTCGCCGATCGCCTTGGTGATCTCGGCCACCATTTCCTCGAACCTCGCCTGCGACATCCATCCCCTCACTGAACCATATGATTGATCGATTTATGCATTATAAAGCATGGCTTGGCCGGTTGCAGTATGTTGCTGATTGGCGGCAATGAAAACAAGGGGGAACCCATGACGGAAGCGGGCGGCGATGTGGTCACGGTGGAGGTGGCAGCCGGTATCGCCATCATCACCATCAACAATCCACCGGTGAACGCGCTGTCCCAGGCGGTGCGCCAAGGCCTGACCGATGCGGTCAAGACCATCGCCGCCGACGACCGGGTCGAGGCCGCGGTGATCATCGGCGCGGGCCGGGTCTTCATCGCCGGCGCCGATATCCGCGAATTCGGCTTACCCCCGGTGCCACCGTTCCTCAACGACATGATCGGCGCCATCGAGGCGTCGGAAAAGCCGGTGATCGCCGCCATCCATGGCGTCGCGCTGGGCGGCGGGCTCGAGGTGGCGCTGGGCTGCCATTACCGGGTTGGCGATGCCAAGGCCCGGGTCGGCCTGCCCGAGGTCACCCTCGGCATCATCCCCGGCGCCGGCGGCACCCAACGCCTGCCGCGCCTGATCGGGGCCGAGGCCGCCACCGGCATGATCACCTCGGGCCGCCAGGTGGGGGCCGCGGAAGCCGCAAAGCTCGGCATCCTGGACGCCATCGCCGACGGTGATCTCAAAGCCTTCGCCATGGATTTCGCCACCGGCCGCGCCGCCAAGCCGATCCCGCGCCTGTCGGAGAAGGACGCCTTGCCCCCCGACGCGGCGGACTTTTTCGAGGCCGAACGCACGAGCCTCGCCAAGCGCGCGCGGGGGCAGTTGAGCCCGCTCCGCGCCCTGGATTCCATCAGGGGCGCGGTGGAGCTGCCCTTCGCCGACGGCCTGGCGCAGGAGCGCGAGATCTTCGAGGAACTGCGCGCCTCGGACCAGTCGAAGGCGCTGCGCCACGTCTTCTTCGCCGAGCGCGCGGTCACCAAGGTCCCCGGCCTGGAAGACGTCAAGCCGCGCCCGGTCGAGGCCATCGGCATCATCGGCGGCGGCACCATGGGCGCCGGCATCGCCACCGCCGCGCTCCGCGCAGGCCTCACCATCACCATGATCGAATGCGACGAGGACGCGCGCGTCCGGGGCATCGCCAATGTGGAAAAAAACCTCGATGGCTTCGTCTCACGTGGGCGCATGAGCGCGGACGAGAAGGCCGAGGCCATGGCCCGCTTTGACGCCTCGCTGGATTATGGCGCGCTGGCGGGCGCCGATCTCGCCATCGAGGCGGTGTTCGAGGATATGAGCGTAAAGAAAGAGGTGTTCGCCAAGCTGGATGGGGCTTTGAGGCCGGGCGCCATCCTTGCCACCAACACGTCGTACTTGGACATCAACGAGATCGCAGGGGCAACCAAAAGGCCCGGCGACGTCATCGGGCTTCATTTCTTCTCCCCGGCGCAGATCATGCGCTTGATCGAGATCATCAAGGGGGCCAAGACCGCGCCCGACGTCATCGCCACCGGCTTCGACCTCGCCAAGAAACTGGGTAAGACCGGCGTGCTGTCGGGCGTCTGCGACGGCTTCATCGGCAACCGCATCGTGGCGCGCACCCGCAAGCAGGCCGACTATATGATCGAGGACGGCGCGCTCCCGTGGGAGGTCGACCAGGCGATGGAGGCCTTCGGCATGGCCATGGGGCCGTTCCGGGTGATGGACCTGGCCGGGCTCGACATCGGCTGGGCCCAGCGCAAGCGCCTGGCGCCGATGCGCGATCCGAATGAGCGCTATGTCGCCATCGCCGACCGCATCTGCGAGGAGGGCTGGTTCGGCCAGAAGACCGGGCGCGGCTGGTATGTCTACGACGACGGCAAGCCCACCCCCAACCCGGATGCCGAGGCCATCATCCTGGACGAAGCCGCCAAGCACGGCATCGCGCGCAAAGCCATCGCGGCGCAAGAGATCCAGAACCGCATCCTCTACGCCATGATCAACGAGGCCGCCAATATCGTCGATGAAGGCATCGCCCAACGCCCGCTTGATGTGGATATCGTCGAGATCGCGGGCTATGGCTTTCCGCGCTGGCGCGGCGGGCCGATGTGCACCGCCGACCTCATCGGGCTTGAGACCGTGCGCGACGCGATCTTGGACTATGGCAAGGACGATGGGGATTTCTGGAAGCTGTCGCCATTGCTCGATCGCCTGGTGGCCGACGGCAAGACCTTCTCCGATCTGAACTGAGGGGGCGAGACGCCTTGCCCCTCCACTGCACGAAACCCGGTGGCCCGATCGCCCTTTTGACCCTGGATGACGCCAAGGCGCGCAATGCCTTGACCGCCGAGGCGCGCACCCAATTGCGCGAGAGCCTGGGCGCCCTGGCGGTGGACCCGGAGGTGCGGGCGGTGGTGATCACCGGCGCCGGCGGCAATTTCTGCGCCGGCGGCGATGTCCGCACCATGGGCGAGACCGATGTCGGCGTCATCGACCAGCGCATGACCGAGGTCGCCGCCGCCGCCATGGCCGTCGCCGCCTTCCCCAAGCCGCTGGTTGCCGCCGTCTCAGGCCATGCCGCCGGCGCCGGGGTCAGCCTGGCGTGCCTCTGTGATGTGGTGGTGGCCGACGGCACCGCGCAGTTCACCTTTTCGCATCTGAAGGTCGGGCTCGGCCCCGATTGGGGCTTGTCGTTCACCCTGCCGCGCCGCGTCGGCGTTGCCGCCGCAAGGCGCTTGATCCTCGCCCGCGAGACCGTGGTGGCAGCCGAGGCCCACCGGCTCGGCCTGGTGGATGTGCTGGCGGCGGACGGCAAGGCCGAGGCCACGGCGCTGGACTTGGCCCAAAACCTCGCCGCCGGCCCGCCCGAGGGCATGAGCGCGATCAAGGCGAATTTCGCCAATCTCGACCGGTTCAAGGCGGCGTTGTCATTGGAAGGCGCCCAGCAGCGCCAACGGTTCCTGTCGGCCGAGCACCGCGAAGGCGTCGCCGCCTTCCGCGACAAACGGTCCCCGGATTTCGCCAAGGACGAGGGTTAGGGCGTAGGAGCCGCGCGGGATTTCCGGTGGCTTAGCTGTGACTGGACGGCCAACATTAGACGGCGATGGCGTTGTCGTATTCGGCCAGCCCCTTGGCGACGAATTCACCTTCCTTGCCGGCGGCTTCGTCGGATTCGCGCTGGCCCCGTTCCCACGCCACCTGGAAGATCTTCTGATCAATCAGTTCCTCGTAGGCTTCCATCATCTTTTCGATCTCACGGGCGCCGAGTATTTTCGTCTCCCTCAGCACCGAACTCAGATAATCAAGATAGCGCGCGCGCATCGACCGTTTAATTTGCGACCAGTGGTCCACCACGCCGGTGACATAGCCAAGCAGGTAGAGCTTCTGCTCGGCGGTCTTGCCGAAGCCCTTTGGTGCCAGAGTCTGCGCCGCTGAGACGAACTCCGACATTTGGCGCACGGTGTCATCGGTCTCGCTTGATAATTCAATGTGTTGGTCTTGCCCGCCAATTTCTTCCTCGATCACTGCCTTCTTCACCGCCTCGAGTGCCTGGTCCCGCCGATTGTTGCTGGTCCAGACCGAGGTGGGCCTCGCCCAGTAGCAGACACGCGACAATATGTGATCAATCGAAGCCGTCTTGATCATGAAATCGTTTCCGCCGGCCTGCATGCATTCGTCAAGCATGTCCAATTCATCGGCGGC
>CBDUSV010000016.1:0-19954 GCA_965369885.1 uncultured bacterium | reverse complement strand
GGCCAACCGGCTGCGCCGCGTGTTAATCGAAAAGTTTGTCGATATCGTCCTGCGAAAGGCCCTTTCCTTCCAATTGCGGGCCACTGAGGATTTCCCCGTCTGTGATCTTCTCCCGGTCCTCCTGCACCTCGACCTCGTCCAACTCATCCTTGCCCCAGAGATTAACAAGCGAGTTAACCCGCTCTTCGACGTAGGTGATGGACTTGACCACTTTGTTGATCCGCTGGCCAGTGATGTCCTGGAAAGAGCAGGCATTGAACACCTCGGTTCCGTTGGCCTCAATCTGGTCAAGGAGCGCGACCTGGTCGGGATCGCTGATCAGTGCGCGCAGCTTGCCGATGGCGTCTTCATTGCTCTCCATGCATTCCATGATGGTGTTGGTGGCCTCTTCCGTGGCCTTGACGATGGCGTCCAGCTGATCGCCCATGCTGTCAAAATGGTGGTCCTCTTCGGCCGGCCGGTCGATGGCAGCGATCTCTTGCCGGACGCTCTTGATATAACGCCATAGGGCGTCGAACTCTTGTTTCAACTGATCCATCGATGTTTCCCTATAGATGCTATGCCGATGATTTTAGGGTCGAGAGGGCAGAAAGGCAAAGACAGAGACTTCTAAAGCGGTGGGCGAACACTGCGCATCAACCGTGTACGGCAAACACTTCATCCCTGCCCGGCGCCGCCCCTAGGTGTCCAGGGTCGGGTCGAGAATGAGCTTGCCGGTGCCATGCAGTTCCATCAGTTCATGGGCCTCGACGATCTGGCTCAAGGGCATGATGCGGTCGACCAGCACCCTGATCTTGCCGTCATTGACCGCTTGGAGGCAGTGGCCCAAATCCTCGCCCCGGGCCCCGGCGCTGCCGATCAGGGTGAGGCGGTAGTCATAAAGGTGGAAGAAATTGATCGGCACCACGGGGCCGCCATGGGCGCCCGCCGTCACCAGCCGGCCGCCGAAGGCGAGCGCCATGAAGGCCTTGGGCGTGGTCTCCGGATTGGCGATGTTGTCATAGACCAGATCGACGCCGTGGCCGTCGGTGATCCTTTTTACCTCATCACAAATATCGACGCTGTTGTGGTTGAAGGCATAGTCGGCGCCGAGATCGAGCCCGGTCTGGGCCCGTTCGTCGGAGCCGGCGGTGGTGATGACCTTGGCGCCCAGCATCTTGGCCATCTGGATGCCGATACTGCCGAGATTGCCCGACGCCCCCATGATCAGCACCCATTCATCGGCCTGAAGGTTGGCCTTGTGGACCAAAAGGTTGTAGGCCGTCGGGCAATGGCGCGCGACGATGGTGGCCTCGGCGAAGCTGAGATTTTCCGGGATCGGATGGATTGCGGTGGCCGGCACCTTGATATATTCGGCGTCGCCACCGTCGCGGTTGATGCCCACCATCTTTCGGCTCTGGCAGTTATAGGTGTCGCCGCGCTTGCAGGGCTCGCAGACGCCACAGAGGATGCGGTGCATGACCATGACCCGGTCACCGACCTTGGGGCTCTTGACCCCTTCGCCGACTTCCGCCACCGTGCCGGACGGATCGATGCCGGGGATATAGGGCAGCTTGACGCCGCGCTGCATCTGATTGCCCTTGCGGACCTCGACGTCGAGGACCCGGTTGATCGAGACGGCATGGACCTGGACCACGATCTCGCCGGGACCGGCGATGGGATCGGGAACATCTTCGTAGCTGAGGACCTCGGGCCCCCCGAATTCATGAACAACGATGGCTTTCACGGCTTTTTCCTTGGTTTTTGGCCTTTGGTTTTTTGACTGTGTTTTTTGCGCCTTGAGGCGGGGCGGATGGTGCCACAATCTTACGTGCTGTCAACCGATTTGCGCCCCCACGCTTGGCACCCGGCGCCAATCCATCTATCCTCACCCCCGCCCGGGCGCCCCACTTGAGAACACAAGAGAACCCACAAGGCTACTGGCGCCGGGCGAGGGAGGGAAACAGCCATGCCAGATGAACCACAACCCCGTGCCGTAAACGCCGCCAACATGCGGGCGCGATTCGTGCTCGATATGGCGGCGGGAATGGCCGCCCATGAGGACCAGGTCTACCGTGAGCCCGAACTGCGGCTGAATACCGAAAGCGGCGCGGGCGCGGCGGTCAATCTCAGCGCGTCCAGCACCCTTGACGGTATCGAAAGGGTGGTCAGTGGCGCGCTTGACCTCTCCTTCCTTAACCCGTCATCGGCGCTCACGGTCGCCAATAGGGGCACGGGCTCCCATTTCACCACGCCCCAGCCGGTGTGCGCCGTCACCGTGCTGCCGTCCCGTGACCAATGCCTGTTCGCCGTCCACGGTTCCACCGGCCTCAGCCATATCGAGGATATCGGACGCGAGAAATTCCCCCTCAAACTGGCGGTTCGTGGCCGCGATACACATTGGCTCCACTGCATGCTCGACGATATCTTCGCCGCCGCCGGCTTCTCCCTCGCCGATATCGTCTCCTGGGGCGGCGAGGTCAACAAAGTTGGCCATATCCCCAGGCCCGGCACACCCAAGTTCGATGGCCTGGTCCGGGGCGAGATTACCGGCGTGTTCGATGAAGGCGTGCACGGCTGGGCCGACCAGGTGACACCCGCCGGCTTGACCGTGCTCAAGTTGGAAGAAGATACCGTGGCCAAGCTCGAGGCCATGGGCTACCGCCGCGATTGCCTCGCCAAATCGAGCTACCCGAGCCTGCCGGAAGACATCCTGACAATGGATTTCAGCGGTTGGCCGGTGATCGTGCGCGACGACGCCGACGACGATATGGTGCGGCGTATCTGCGCCGGGCTGGAGGCCCGCAAGGATCTCATCCCCTGGGAAGGGGAAGGGCCGCTGCCGCTGGACCAGATGTGCATAGACACCCCCGAGGCGCCCCTGGGCGCACCCCTCCACCCCGCCGCCGAGAAATTCTGGGCCAGCTGCGGCTATCTTTAATTCCGCAAGAGGAAGAAAATCATGAGCCTTGCAGTCATCGGGCCCGGCAAACAGCCCTGCACGCTAACGTGACAATGCCGGCTTCGACTGAGTTGGATGAGAACGCGCTACAGAGAAGACGTTCGGACATCGACGACGGCGACACCGCCGTCTTCGACCACCTTGACTGCACGCTGAAAGGCTCCCGCTAGGTCGCCCGGTTCGGTGACCGGCCCTTCGGTCACGGCGCCGTAACCTTCCGACACCTTGGCGAAATCGACATCGGGCTCGCGCGTGGTGGTGCCGATATAGGCGTTCTCCGGCGCGCGGCCGCGCAGCTTGGCGATGTTAAACTGGTGTTCCTCGTCATTGTACCAGGACGTGTTGTTGTTGATCACCAAGAGGAGTGGCGTCTTGTAATGGACCGCGGTCCATACCGCGCCGGTGGCCATCAGAAAATCGCCGTCGCCGATGATGCCGACCGGGAAACGCCCATCGTCGCGGCAGGCGAAGGCCGCGCCTACCGAAGCGCCGGCCCCGTGACCGAGCCCGCCACCCGACGAATGGCCGGCATACTGCCCGGCGCCGTCGAACTCCCACACCCCTTCGGGCCAGGAACGATGATTGCGCAAGGTCAGGTACCACGGCTTGTCGCGCACCGCGGCCCATAGCTCGGCCACCATGCGGTCCGGCGAAATCGGCTTTTCGTCCCAGCGCGCCTTGAGCTGCGCCTGTTGCGCCTTGGTCAGCACCGCCTTCTCCTTGGCGATTGCTTTGGCGCGGCGCTTGAAGCGGGCGGCGAGCGCGCGCTCGGCCCGAATGCGTTTCTTGACCGCGCCGATGATCTGGGAGAGGCCGGTCAGGGGATCGGCCATCATCTGCACCGCGGTATCGGGAATGGCGCCGCCGACACGGTTCCAGCGCCGCGACGTGCTTTCATTCATGGACAGGTCAATCACCTTCTGGCGCTTGGCGTCCTTGCGCTTATAGGCATTGAGGTTTTCGCGATAGCCGCCGACCGACGCGCGCACGTCGGCGCAATCCACCGCCAGCACCACGTCAGCCTTGGCCAGCGCCTTACGCGAACCGGTCAGGTTCTGCGGGTGCAGGGTCGGCATGGAAACGAAAGTACGGTCTTCGCGATAGGCCGCACCGAGTAGTTCCACCAGCTCGCGGATCGGCCCGGTGGCCGCGGACTGATAGCCGACACGCCCGCCGATGATCATCGGATAGCGTGCCCGCACCAGCATGTCGGCGACCGTATCCAACACATCGGCACGGACGGCCGGCGGCGGCGGTGGCTGGAAACAGGCCTGATCGATTTCGGGGATCGTGACCGGCTGCTTGAGTTCGAGTTCCTGCAGCCCACTATCGAAGGCGATGTAGACCGGTCCCTTGGGGCTGGTATTGGCGATCTTGTAACCGTGCGCGAGGGAATCGAGCACGCCGTCGACGGTCGTCGCCTCGTCGTCCCATTTGACATAGGAACGCACCGCCTCGCCCTGGGTATTGGCGGAATGGAGATAATCCACCGGCCCGCGCCGGTTTGGATCCGATGGGCCCGATCCGCCTAGGATCACGACCGGCATGCTGGCGCAATAGATGTTGAACACCCCCATGGCGCCGTGAAGCAGGCCAACCAGGTTGTGCAGGATGCACAGCGCCGGACGCTCCGACGCCGTGGCGTAACCCTGAGCCATCGCCGTCACCACGTCCTCGTGGAGGCCGAGAACAACCTTGGGCTGCACGTTGGCGTTGTAATTGACCAGCGAATCCTGCAGGCCGCGGTAGCTCGATCCGGGGTTGAGGAAGACATAGTCGAAACCGTATTGCCGCAGCATGTCGGCAACGGCATCGGAGCCGTATTCGGGCCGGTTGTGCTTGCGCGTCTTGACCGGCGTCTCAACAGCCGCCTTGCGGCGCGGGGCCACGGATTTCTTCAAACTGGGCTTCTTGGATTTGCTCTTAGGTGCACGCGACATGGATCGACCCTTCCCTACGTTGTGTTCCCAGAAATATAGGGAATTGCCTCATTAACGCGATTTCTTTGGTTCGTAGACTGATAGCCCCGAGTTTGATAGTTCCCTTGTGGATGTTTCTTGTCCGGCGCTTTTGACGGTGAACTGACATCCTACTCCGCCGCCGTCTGGGCGCCAAGGACCCGGTCGCAATATCTGGGCCCGTCTTCGTGGTCCTCGATGTGGACCGCGGTGCAAATAAAATCGCTGAATTGCGGGTTCGCCGGGTCGCGGATCTGACCCGGCGCTTCCCCACCGTCCCCGGCCGGCGTCAGGTTTACCCCACAGGTTTACCGCCCCAGCGTCGGGCGCTATGATTTCCCCCATGGATCGCGCCCCGGCGTGATCATCAAGTGAACCTCATGGGATCATCAACAGGGAGATCAGGCCATGGACGCGCCCAGCGGCAATCAAGACGACACCACCCAGTATTACGTGGCGTGGATGGAGCAGGTCGAACCCGCGCCCGAGACCGAAAAATCCATCGACGACATCCGCCAGGACCACTTCGCCTATCTCACCGATCTGGAGACCCGCGGCGTGTTGCTGGCGGCGGGCCCGTTCCGCGATGCCGACGGCAGCCGCCACGGCGCCGGCATGATGATCGTCCGCGCCTCGTCGCTCGCCGAGGCCGACGCCATCACCGCCGAGGAGCCCTACCGCAAGCATGGGGTGCGCACCCACAAGGTGCTGCCCTGGCAATGGCGCGAGGGCTGCGTCCGCCACACCCTTTACGTCAAGGGCGGCGCCTTCGCGATTGGATAGCGCTTACAGGGACGGGATGTAGTAGCGGGCGTCGGGGAACGTATCGCCCCCCAGGGTCTGGGGCCAGGGCAGCGACAGCAACTGGTCGAACAACATCCACGAGAACAAGGTGAGCCCCGCCGATACCATCAGGGTCAGCCGCCAGGGTTCCTTGCCCTCGACGCGCATATAGGCGATCACGAAGATGAACGCCGTCGGCAGCATGCCGATCAGGGCCGAAGACCCCAGGAACGCCACCAGCCAGCCGAAAAAGCTCACCGCCCGGATCGCCAGGGTCTTGTTGTCCAGATCCCCGGTGTCGGCGGTGAGGTCGAAATGAAGCCGCCGGCCAACCCGTTTCTTGGCCTCATCCGCCTCGCCATCGCCACCGCCTTCGTCCTCATCCTTGCGGAAGGTGTGATTGATGAAACTGACCAGCGCGACGGTGACGGCGGTATAGGCGACGATCAGCGGCGCGATCTTAGAATCCGGCTCCCAGTTGGTGGTCTGCTGAATCATGACGCCGATGGTGGTGAGATAGACCAGATAGAAAGCCGACTGGCGGTCGAAAACCGGTTTCGAAAACTTGGTCAGCATCCCGGTGATGCCGCCGGCATAGCGGATCTCGCGGACGAATGGCCGCGTGAGGCCGACGAAGGAGAGCGCGAACATCGCTATCACCACCGGCCGCCAAATCCAGTCGAAGCCGAACAGATCGATCGACACGAACATGTAGCGTTCGACGATATCGCCGAGCACGACACCCAGGATCAAGGGCGGGCGCGGCCATTGCATCCGCTTCAGTATCCAACCCAGGATGCCAAAGAACAACAGAGCGTAGATATCGCCCCACTGCCGGGTGCCCTGGAAGGCGCCGACGAACACCACGGTCAGGATCACCGGCATCAGCACCGAATAGCGCAGCATCGCCAGCTTGGCGAACTGGTCCGAGAACATGAAACAGATGCCGGCGCCCAGGATATTGGCCAGCGCCACCGACCACACCATGGTGTAGGTGACGTCCAGGTTCTTGTTCAGCATGTCGGGGCCGGGGATCAGCCCGTGGATCAGGAACGCCCCCAACAGGATCGCCATGCCGGCCGAGCCGGGCACGCCGAAGGCGACGGTGGGCACCAGGGCGCCGCCCTCCTTGGCGTTGTTGGCGCCCTCCGATGAGATCACGCCACGGATATCGCCGGTGCCGAAGGTCTCGGATCCGCCCTTTTCGGTGCGGGCGCCATGGCCATAGGCGATCCAATCCACCACCGGTCCGCCGAGCCCGGGGATGGCGCCCAAGGACGCGCCGAGCCAGGCAACCCGGAGCAGCAGCCACCAGTGGCGGAAGGTGTCCTTGACGCCTTCCCATTGGCCCTTGCGGGTGTCGATGGTGGAATCGCCGGCGATGCTGCGGCGCGCGATTGCCATGTCGGCGAGCTCGGGGAGGGCGAACAGACCCAGCGACACCGGGACCAGGGGCAGGCCCTCCCACAGATAGATGGTCTCTCCGGTCCAGCGGAAGGTGCCGGTCTGGGGATCGACGCCGATGAAGGAGATCATCAGCCCGAAGCAGGCGATGGCGAGGCCGCGCAACGGCGATGACCCGCTGAGCGCCGCCACCATGGACAGCCCGAAAATGGCGAAGGCCAGAAGCTCTGGCGATCCCAGATAGAGCATGACCGGGCGCAGGATCGGAATGGAGACGGCCAAGAGGGCGGCGCCGAAAATGCCGCCGAGCAGCGAGGCCGAGTAGGCGGCGCCGAAGGCGCGGCCGGCCTCGCCCCGCTTCGCCAAAGGGTGGCCGTCGAGGATGGTCGCCGCCGATCCCGAGGTGCCGGGCACGCCGAACAGCACGGCGGGGATGGTGTCCGAAGTTGTCGTCACCGATCCCATGCCCAACAGCATGGCGAAAGCCGAGTACGGATCCATGGAAAAGGTGAAGGGAAGCAGGATAGCCAGGCCGACGATGCCGCCAAGTCCGGGGATGACGCCGAGCACCAGGCCGATCAACACCCCGAAGCCTAAGTACATGAGCCGCATGGGGTCGGCCATGATCACCAAGGCCTTAACCGCCATGTCCATCATACTGACGTCCATCGCCCCCCGCTCCCTTGCGCGATTATTTGCTTTTTGCCGTTGCCGCCTGGGAAAGGAAGCGCGGACGCCGCTCAATGCCGTCGGCGCTGATCATTATAAACACGGCTTTCGGCCTTTTACCATATTGGAGAACTTGAATAATTCCGTGTCCGCCGGCTTGCCCGCGGCGGATAAAAACACTTGTGAAGCCCCCCCCCGGCACTTGCCATCCCTGAAGCCTTCCCCCACAATCAGGCGAGATCTCCGCCAAAGGGGACAAAAGATTAACAACATTGCATTCAGGGAGACTGGATCATGAAACTTCGTACAATTCTCGGGGCGCTTTTGGGCGCACTGTTGGTGGTGCCGCTGCTTGGCTCGATGGCATCTCCGGCGTCGGCCGATGCGGTCAGCGATTTCTACAAGAAGAACCGGTTCATCGTTGTCGTCGGCTACAATCCCGGCGGTGGGTTCGACCGCGGCGGCCGGGTGTTCGCGCGCCATATCGTCAAATACATTCCCGGCAACCCCAGGGTCATCGTCCGCAACATGCCCGGCGCGGGCTCCATGCGTGCGCTCAACTGGCTTTACCTCCAGGCGCCCAAGGATGGGTCGACGATCGGCCATTTTCACCCCGCCGCCCTGCGTGAGCCGTTCTTCGGTGGCAGGGGACCCAAATACGATCCCCGGAAATTCTTCCATCTCGGCAGTGTCAACCGGGAACGCGCGGTGACATTCGTGCGCGCCGATTCCGGTGTCCATACCATCCAGGATGCCATGAAGAGAGAGGTCGTGATCGGCGCCACCTCGCCGCGTTCCGGCGGCGGTGCCTATCCAATGCTGCTCAACAATATTCTCGGCACCAAGTTCAAGGTGATCGTGGGTTATGGCGGCACCGGCGAAAGCACCCTGGCCATGGAACGTGGTGAGATTCAGGGCGTGGGGTCGTGGTCGTGGTCACAGCTCAAGGTGCGCAAGGCGAAATGGCTCAAGGACGGGTTCGTCAAAGTGCTGATTCATCTCTCCATTGCCAAGCACCCGGACCTACCCCATGTGCCGACGCCATTGGATCTTGTCAAGACCCCTGAGGATCGCCAGGTGGTCGAGGCCATATTCATGTGGCAGGAAATGGGCCGTCCCTACGCGGCGCCGCCGGGCACCCATCCCCAGCGTGGAGCCGCGTTGCGCAAGGCCTTCGATACCCTGATGAAGGACAAGAAGTTCGAGAGCGATATCATCAAGGCTGGTCTCGAGGTCAATGCCCTCAGCTCCAAGGGTGTCGAGGACCTTCTCAAAAAGCTCTATTCATATCCCCAGGAGGTGGTGGACCGCGGCCGCACCATCTATGCGGACATGCGCTCCACCAAGCTGTCCAAGGCCAAGAAGAAGAAGGCCAAGGGGCTCAAGCTGGTCACGGTCAAGGCCAAGGGCAAGCGCGTGAAGTGGACCTTCAAGGATGGCAAGGGCAAGACCTGGAAGTTCAAGACCCATGGCCGCCGCACCAAGGTCAAGGTCGGTGGCAAGAAGGCCAAGCGTAAGGACGTCAAGGTCGGCATGACCTGCACCGTCGCCTATTTCGGTGAAGGCGGCCTCGCCTATAACGCCAGCTGCAAATAAGCTTCCGCAGATGGAACGACAAAGCCCCCGGCGCCTGCCGGGGGCTTTTTTCTGTGCCGCCCTCAAGATTTTTTACGTCGCGGCGCGGTCGTAATCCATGTTGAGCGCCGCCTTGTCGGCTTGCTCCTCGTCCCGCATCAGCCCGTGGCCCAGGGTCAGCCGGTTCATCATGGAGAACCGCGCGCAGACCACGATGGCGTCATGGAGCGATTTCTCGTCCCACCCGGCCTCGAACACCGCATCGGCGTCGGCCTGGGTCATGGCGTGGGGTGTCAGGGTCAACTTCTTGACGAAGCGCAGCATGGGTTTGAGTTCGCCGCGCACCGGCGCGGTCTCAATATCGTCGGCCAGGGGCTTGAACACCCCTTGATCGGCGCCGAGCTTGATGGCGGCCCGGGAATGGCCGAGGAAGCAATATTCCGAATTGTTGAGGTCCGAGACATAGGCCGCGATGGTTTCCTTGTCCGCCGGGGTCAGCGGCCCATCGGTGCGCATGAACGAGCGCGAAAAGATCGAAAGCCCCTCATGGGCCTTGGGATTGAAGGTCTTCCAAATCTGCTTGACGCCGGAATCGTCCGGCAGGGACGGAAAGAAGGGCATGGGTCGAACTCCTATTGAAACGACGACTTAGAAGGGCCGCTCGCCGGCGATGGTCAGGCGGCGCATCAGGCGCCGTTCGCTGGGATCGAAATCGCTGCGGCCATGGTTGAGGCAACGGTTGTCCCAGATCAACAGATCGCGGGGTTGCCACTTGTGGGCGTAGATGAATTCGGGCCGTTCCGAATGGTCGAACAGCATTTCCAACAGCCGGCGGCTTTCCTCGGGTTCGATGCCCTCGATCTCCTGGGTCATCAGCCGGTTGACGTAAAGCGCCTTGCGCCTGGTGACCGGATGGGTGCGGAACACCGGATGGGAAAAATGGCCGACCGTGGTTTCGCCTTGGGATTTCTTGCGCTCGACCTCACTGACGGTCTGGGTGTTGTAGGTGAAGGCGTGGAGCGCGGATTTGCCTTCCAGCCGCGCCTTGATGTCGCCGGGCAGGGCCTCATAGGCCATGTACATGTTGGCGAATGTGGTTTCGCCGCCCCTGGTGGGGACCTCGACGGCATAGAGCATGGTCGCGGTCTGGGGCGTTTCGGTGTAGATGCCGTCGGAATGGAAATCGAGCTCGCCCTCCGGGATCGAGCCGATATATTCGCCGTCCTTCTTGATGTTGGAGATCAGCATGATCAGGGGGTGGTGGGACGCGCCTTCGGTCTCGACGGCGTCGGCGAAATGGGACCACGGCGCGACCTTGCCGAAACGGGCGGCGAAGCCGACCTGCTGGTCCTCATCGATGTCCTGGCCGCGGAACAGCAAAAGCTTGTGGGCGTGCCAGGCGTCGAGGATCTCAGCCATGGTGGCGTCGCCCATGGCTTGGGATAAATCCAGTCCCGAAACCTCGGCGCCGAGTGGCCCGGAAAAGGCTTGGACGGACATCGTCATCAAGAATTCCCTATTATTATCAAAATCTTACGCCCTCGTGCCCGATCCAGTCTTGTTTCGATTGTAGCAGGTTTCGATGTGGATTTGGCAAATGAAGATACCCCCTGTACGGAAACGGCGGGTTTGCGTACCGTATAGCCTCATCATTGTTTCATCCCTCTCATAGACAGGACAAGGACCGGCGGCACATGCAAACCCTGGATTGCCGTGATATGGCCCCGCGAGAAGCCGTAAATTTCATCGTCAAAAAATATAATGACCTCTCGCCTGGTGAAAAAATTCAGGCACATATCACCAATTATGAAATGGAATTTAGAGGTGGCATGTTGGAGAGGGGATTGCGGCACATAGAACGCCGTGGCGAAGATGGATCATGGCACCTATGCGTGGAACGGGGCCTGACCACGGCCCAGGGCTCTGTTCCCGGCCTCCACCATGTGTTGGCCGACGGTGAGGGCAATGTATGGACCTGTCAGCGCGCCTCTCTGGCCGCGCGCCTCAATATAAATTCGAGGCGTGCCGAAGTGGTCAGTTCAGTCCTCAAGAAAGGCTCCCATCTGGCATTCGATCCCACGGACAAGCGCATCGTCATTCCCGACCCCATGGCCGGTGAGCTCGTTGCCTTGCGCGCGGAGGATTTAACGGTTGAAGATCGCTGGAAAGTCCCCGGTCATCCCCAGTTCGCCGTGGTTAGTGACGGCGGCATCATCTGCACGACAGGCGATGGTTCCGTGACGATCGTGCGCCCCAAGGCCGGAGGCCATGAGGAACAAGTCGTCAAGATCGGTGCGGGCGCCCACGATCCTTTGATCGGAAGCGACGGCGCACATGTGTTCGTACCGTGCATGTTAGAAAATTATTTGGCTAAGGTACGGCTTAGTGATGGGCGGATTATGGGTCGCTTCGACGTTGGCTACGGACTTGCTCACACCGTATCCGATCCAAAAACTAAGCGTATTTATGTTGCAAATAGTTGGGATGGCACACTATCTGCGGTTAGTGAAGATGGTATTGTTTTAGAGCATGCAGATAGCGGTGGCTGGGCCCATGCGCTTGACATCACGCCGGACGGCCAATGGATATGGGTTGCAAATTTTCTCGATGACACCATCGCTGTATTCGACGCGACGAGCTTGCAACGGAAAGCCCTGTTGACCACGGATCCTTATCCGCACGGACTCAATATCTCGCCGGATGGAAAACGCGCTGTCGTTACCGGCTATTCGTCCACCCATGTTCGCATATTTGATACCGCGAGCTGGCAAATGCTTGCACATATCGAAGTGGGTGCCGGACCATCACATACGGCCTTTATTCCGGGCAGCCCGATGGCTGTCGTAGCCTGCTCAGTGGATGATCATATCGCATGCATCGACGTTGAGGCCGGAAGACTTACAGATAAGATTTGCTTAGACTCTGCCCTTAATTGAACCTGCAACACCATTGTCGGGTGTTGGCGGCGGGGTCGGCTCTAACCTTAGGAGGAGCCCTTCGAGGCGGGATGCCGCAGGAAGGCGGGCATATTGTCGCCGAAGGCCACCACCGGTTTGCCGCCGCCCCGGCCCTGGGATTTTCCACCGGACTTGCCGCCGGACTTGCCGCTCTGGGATTTCGCTTTTTCCGGTTGGGCGGCTTGCGGTTTTGTGGTGACGCCGTTGGTGGGTTTGGGCTCGTCCCTAGGCTTATCTCTTGCCGTAACTGGGGCCGTGCTCTTGGTCGTTTCCGGGGCCCGGCTTCGCGGCCGGCGCTCCCGGCGGGTCCTCGATCTGGATCTTGCCCGTGGCCGCTTTGCCTCGGGCTCTGACGCCAGCAGAGGCTGTTCGCCTGCGGCAGGCTCAGCGGTTTGGGCATCTGGGGTATCTGGGGCGCTGGCGGCGCCACCCAGTCCGGGGATCTCCTGGCCGATCAGCCGGGTGATGGCGGCAACGTATTTGCGTTCCTCGCCCGTCGCCAGGGTGATGGCGCAACCCCGGAGTCCGGCGCGTCCGGTGCGGCCGATGCGGTGAACATAGTCCTCGGCATGGGTCGGCACGTCGAAGTTGATGACATGGGACAGGCCGACGATGTCGAGCCCGCGGCCGGCGACATCGGTGGCGACCAGAAGGTTGATCTCGCCGTTCTTGAAGGATGCGAGCGTCGCCGTTCGCGCCGGCTGGGCCATGTCGCCGTGAAGCGCGCCGACGTTGAGTTTGTGGCGGCGCAGCGAATTGGCCAAGTCGTCCACGTCACGCTTGCGGTTGCAGAATATCAAGGCGTTTTGCACCGACTGGCTCCGCAGCAAATCGCGCAGTACATCGCGTTTCTTGGCCGGTGCGGTGCGGACCAGGAAATGATCGACGGTTTCCGCCGCCGAGGCCTTGGGGGTGACATGAATTTCCTTGGGATTCATCAAGAATGCGTCGGCGAGGCGGCGAATTTCCGGCGGGAAGGTGGCGGAGAAGAACAGGGTCTGGCGGATCTTGGGCAGGAAGGTGACGATGCGCTCGACATCGGGGATGAAGCCCATATCGAGCATGCGGTCGGCCTCGTCGATCACCAGGATCTTGACGTCGTTGAGCAGCACGCCACCGCGTTCGAAATGGTCGATCAGGCGTCCCGGCGTGGCGATCAGGACATCGACGCCCCGGTCCAGCAGCTGGCTCTGAGCGACAATCGATTCGCCGCCGATGATCAGCGCCTTGGACAGCTTGTGGTGCTTGCCGTAGGTCTCGAAATTTTCCGCGATCTGCGTCGCCAGTTCCCGCGTCGGGGTCAGAATCAGCGACCGCGGCATGCGGGCCTTGGCCCGGCCGGCATCGAGAATCTCGATCATCGGCAATGTGAAGGACGCAGTTTTGCCGGTCCCGGTCTGGGCACAGCCGAGAATATCGCGGCCCATCAGGACATAGGGAATGGCTTGCTGTTGGATCGGTGTGGGCTCGGTATATCCGGCATCGGCGACGGCGCGCAGGATTTCCGGGCCGAGCCCCAAATCATCAAAACTCAATCGAAACTCATATAGGTTAATATTAACGGCGAATATATTGTCGTATCATTGCGGTAAATTTGGGGTTAATCCGTAAAAAGTCAAGGCCAAAGAAATATGGGCTTTCAGGCGGCAAGCCCGAAATGGGGCCTGAGCCTCGTGCCGAGGACGCATCCGGGGAGTGCCGCCACAATCCACAGCCAGCCATGCAGGCTGGTCGAGGCAATGCCACTGAAAAAGGCGCCGATATTGCAGCCATAGGCAATGCGCGCGCCATAGCCCATGAGCACGCCGCCGATGACGGCCGCCAGCAGGGACGGCCACGGCACCCTGAGAGTGGGGGCGAAGCGCCCCGCCAACGCCGCCGCTGCCACCGCCCCAATGATGATGCCGAAATTCATCACCGAGGTGGTGTCGGCGAAGACGCTGGCTTCCAGGGCCCGGGCCTGGAACGGCGATGACCAGAACGGAGTGTCCGCCAGCGGCCAGCCGGCGGCGGTGACGAGCTTGGCAGGCCACAGCGTAAAGGCCCAGGTGATGGACCAGGCATGTCCCGCCACCACCAGGGTGAGCCCGTTGAGCACCGCCAGGGCCACCGCGCCGGCGTAGAGCGGCCACGGTCCCCGGGCTAGGCTTTGCCAGCGCCCACCTCCCGCCGGGGGGCTGGTGGCTTGATCCGCCGCCGCCAAGGCGCTGCCGCCATGCCACCGGTTCAAGACCCAGGCCAGGATGGCGAACAGTCCAAGCTGCAAGGCAACGGCGGTGGGCCAGCCCAACTTGGCGCCAAGCGAGATCGATGGCGGAGCGGGCAGCTCCTGCCACCAGTGCATATGGAGACTGGCCAGGAACGAGCCGGCGCAGAAGGCCAGCAGCGTCACCGCCATGCGTCCATTGCCGCCGCCCAGCGTGTAAAGCGTGCCCGAGCCGCATCCACCGCCGAGTTGCATGCCAACGCCGAACAGGAAGGCGCCCACCGCGACCGAGATTCCCGCCGGGGCCACGGCGCCGGCCACGCCTTGACCAAACGCCGAACCCGCCGCCAGCACCGGCGCGAACAGAACCGTCGCCAACGCCAGCATCACCAGTTGGGCCATGACGCCGGTGGTGTCCCCCATGGTGATGAGCTTGCGGTAGGCCGAGGTGAAGCCGAAGGCGGCATGATAGAGGGTGATGCCCAGCAGGGCGCCGATGATGAACAGCGCAGCCTGCCGCCAATCGGGAACATCGCCCATCGCCAGCGCAATGGCGCCCACCGCCACAATCACCAGTGCGGCCAGCGCCACCGGTTTCTGCGCCCCGGTTCGGGCCGGCGGATCATGGGATGCGAAGCTCACAGGGTTTCTCCAGTCGGGCGGGATACAAAAAGGGGCCGTGTGACCGGCCCCTTTTCGTCGTGGTATGAGTTGAGACCCTAGTTGGTCTTGTTGTCGTCGGTGCCGTCGTCATCAACGGGTGTCGCCGGGAACAGCTCCCGGGTGGTTTGGGCAATGAGCGCGGCAAATCCTGGAGACTTGACGCTGTCGGCGCCGGCGGATCCCATCACCTGGGTTTCCGGATCATCGCCATAGCACCATGCCGCCTGGAGGCGGAACCCGGCGCTTCCGGAAACCGAATTGAGAGTTCCAGGGACGCTGCATAGATCCTCGGCAAGGACATCATCGGGGCCGTTGAACAGGATGACGACCTTGAAGTCCTTGTGGGCGTTGGCGGGTGTCGCGGTGAAATTGGTCTCGATCCACATTTGCTGGCCCCGCATGGCATCGAGCACGGCCTTCTCGAAGGTGGGCTTCTTCAGTCCGAAAGGGTTGCCGCGGATGACCACCCTGGTGTCGCGCCCTTCTTGGGCATAGCGGACATCGGACCACAGGTAGCTGGTAGAATGATTGTTGACCGTCATCGCCTGTCCGGCGCAGCCGCCGAGAACCAGGGCAAGGACCGCGGGAGCTAGGAAGGAAATACGGTGCATGCTTTCTCTCCTATGTCACGGATTGGAATTTCCATAATTCTAACTACCTATAAGAGATATAGGAAGTAAACTTACGGTGAACAAGGCCCCGGGGAGCAGGCGTCTTTGCCCCCTAAACGTCTATATTCAAAGCTTTTTCAGCGTTTTGTTGGATAAAGGCGAGGCGCAGTTCCGGTTTGCGTCCCATCAGGCTGTCAATTTGCCGGGCGGTGGATTTGACCTCGTCCTCGGGAATGACGATTTTGACCAGGATGCGGTTTTCCGGGTCCATGGTGGTCTCGCGCAACTGGGTTGCCGGCATCTCGCCGAGGCCCTTGAAACGGCTGATCTCGATCTGCCCCCTGCCGGTGAAGGAGGTGTTCAACAATTCGTCCTTGTGGGCGTCATTGCGGGCGTAGGCCGTAACCGGGCCTTGGGAAATGCGGTAAAGCGGCGGCTGGGCGAGAAACAGGTGGCCGTTATCAATGAGTGTGCGCATTTCCTGGTAGAAGAAGGTGATCAGCAACGAAGCGATATGGGCGCCGTCGACATCGGCGTCGGTCATGATGATGACCCGTTCGTAGCGCAGCTTGCTTTCGTCATATTGGTCCCGGATGCCGCAGCCGAGCGCCTGGGTCAGATCGTGGATTTCCTGGTTGGCCTGGGCCTTCTGCACCGTTGCGGTGGCCACGTTGAGGATCTTTCCCCTGAGCGGCAGTATGGCCTGGGTCTCGCGGCGGCGCGCCTGTTTCGCCGAGCCGCCGGCGGAATCGCCCTCGACAAGGAAGATTTCGGTGCCCTCCTGGCTTGAGTTGGTGCAATCGGTCAGTTTGCCCGGCAATCGGTTGCGGCGCCCCGCGGCCTTGCGGGACATCTCGCGGGCCTGGCGCCGCTGCAGGCGCTCTTCGGTGCGGGCGACGATGTGGTCAAGAAGCCCATTGGCGGCTTCGGGATCGCCGCTCAGCCAATGGTCGAAATGATCCTTGATGGTGGTTTCCACCAGCTTGGTCGCTTCCGGGCTGCCCAGCTTCTCCTTGGTCTGGCCCTGGAATTGGGGGTCGCGCATGAACAGCGAAAGAATGGCCGTGGCCCCGTCCATGACATCATCGGCGGTGATCTGTTGGGCACGGCGATTGCCGACCAGCTCGCCATAGGCCTTGATGGCCTTGGTCAGCCCGTTGCGCAGGCCGGTCTCGTGGCTGCCGCCCCGGGTCGTGGGCACGGCGTTGCAGTAGGTCTCGAGACAACCCTCACCGTCTTCGGGCCAGCTCACGGCCCATTCGACCCGCCCGCCATTGCCGTTGGCGGACGCGACCTCGCCGATGAAAGGGCTGGCCGTCAGCGGTGCGCGGTCATCCAGAATGGCGTCGAGCTGGTCGCCCAGGCCGCCGGGAAAATGCAGTTCTTCCTGGGCGGGGATGGTGTCGTGTTTGGTCAGCAGTTTGGCATCGACACGCCAGCGGATTTTGACGCCGCGGAACAAATAGGCCTTGGACCGCGCCATGCGGTAAAGCCGCGCCGGCTGGAAACCGGTTTTGTCGCCGAAGATTTCGGGATCGGGGTGGAAACGGATGGTGGTGCCGCGGCGGTTGCTGACGGCGCCCTTGGATTCCAGCTTGCCCTTGGGGACACCGCGGCAATATTCCTGGACCCAGAGCTTGCGGTCGCGGGCGACCTCGGCGATGAGGTGATCGGCAAGGGCATTGACCACCGAGAGCCCGACCCCATGTAGCCCGCCGGCGGTCTGATAGACCTTGGAGTTGAACTTGCCACCCGAATGCAGGGTGGTGAGGATGACCTCCAGGGCCGACTTTTTCTTGAATTTGGGGTGGGGGTCGACGGGAATGCCGCGCCCGTTGTCGCGGACGGTGACCCAATCGCCGGCTTCGAGGTCAAGATCGATGTGGCTGGCCTGGCCGGTGACGGCTTCGTCCATGGCGTTGTCCAACAGCTCCGCCACCAGATGATGAAGCCCGTTGGCATCGGTCGAGCCGATATACATGGCCGGCCGGCGCCGCACCGGCTCAAGCCCCTCGAGAACCTCGATGTCCTCGGCTGTGTAATCGGAATTCAGATCTATTGATCTGTCAAAAAGATCGTTCATAAGCCCTCATTGACCGCGCCTAGCGGGATAGGCACAAGCCATACACATAAGTTCTTATAAGAGCCCTAACTCCGCTGTGCAACAAGGATGCGGTGGTTGGCCGCGAAAAACCCACATCATGTTGTGGTGCTGAATGAGAAGCGCCGCCTTCCCGGCGGGGAAGACGGCGCCATCACGCGGTCATGCGGTGGATCGTGATAACGGGGCTAGACGCTGTAATACAATGAGAACTCCACCGGATGAGGGGACTTGTCCAGGACGTCGACCTCTTCCGACCTGAGTTCCATGTAGCCGTCGATCTGGTCGTCGGTGAACACGTCCCCATTCTTGAGGAACTCGCGGTCCTCGTCCAAGGCGGTAAGAGCCTCGCGCAAGGAACCGCACACCGTCGGCACGCCGGCGAGTTCTTCCGGCGGCAGGTCGTAAAGGTCCTTGTCCATGGGATCGCCCGGGTCGATCTTATTCTGGATGCCGTCAAGGCCCGCCATCAGCATGGCGGAAAAAGCCAGATAGGGATTGGCGCTGGGATCGGGGAAACGGATTTCGAGACGCTTGCCATTGGGGCTCGAGGCAAAGGGGATGCGGACACCAGCCGAGCGGTTGCGCGCCGAATAGGCCAGCAGCACCGGGGCTTCGAAGCCCGGCACCAGACGCTTGTAGCTGTTGGTGGTGGGGTTGGTGAAGGCATTCAAGGCACGGGCGTGTTTCATGATGCCGCCAATGTAATAGAGCGCGGATTCCGACAAATCTGCATAGCCGGACCCGGCGAACAACGGCTTGCCATCCTTCCAGATCGACTGGTGGACATGCATGCCCGAGGCATTGTCGTCGACCACCGGCTTGGGCATGAAGGTGGCGGTCTTGCCGTAGGAGTGGGCGACCATATGAACAACGTATTTGTAGATCTGCAGATGGTCGGCCATTCTCGATAGGGGCTGGAACTTGACGCCGAGCTCATTCTGGCTGGGTGCGACCTCGTGATGGTGCTTTTCGGTCTCGACCCCCATTTCCTCGAGGACGGTCAGCATTTCGGCGCGCAGATCGGAAAGCGAATCCACCGGCGGGATCGGGAAATAACCGCCCTTGATCGCTGGGCGATGGCCGATATTGCCTTCCTCGAACTCTTTGCCGCTGGCCCAGGGGCCCTCTTCGGACTCGATATGATAGAAGGTATCGTTCATCGACACGTTGTAACGGACACTGTCGAAGACGAAGAATTCGGCCTCGGGTCCGAAGTAGGATTCATCGCCGATGCCGGTTTCCTTGAGGTGGGCCTCGGCGCGCTTGGCGGTGCTGCGCGGATCGCGGCTATAGGGTTGCTGAGTGGTGGGCTCGAGCACGTCGCACACCAAGATCAGCGTCGATTGGGCGGTGAAGGGATCAAGGGTCGCCGAATTGGGGTCCGGCATCAGCATCATGTCGGATTCGTGGATGGCCTTCCAGCCGGCGATCGACGAGCCGTCGAACATGACGCCGTCGACGAAGGTGTCCTCGTCGGTGGCGCTGACCGGCTGGGCGGTGTGTTGCCACTTGCCCCTGGGGTCGGTGAAACGGAAATCGACGAACTTGACGTCGTGTTCCTTGATCATCTCAAGAACTGCTTTACTGTCAGCCATGTCGGGAACCCCTGATTATTCTTTGCTGTTATGGCTGGGAACACCGGCCCGGAGCCAGTTTTCGCAACCGGAACTGTTTATGCCACGCGGACGTATCCAAGACAATCGGCGGCCCGGCACTCTGCACCAGTCCTGGCGCACATTGGCCATGACGGTGTCGAGGGGAACCAAGCCTAGTCTAGATCGCTTCGCTGCCGGTTTCGCCGGTGCGGATGCGGAGGACTTGCTCGATCGTGGAGACGAAGATTTTGCCGTCGCCGATGCGTCCGGTACGGGCAGCCTGGGTGATGGCCTCGATGGCACGATCGACCAGGTCGTCATCCATGACGATTTCGATCTTCACCTTGGGGAGAAAATCGACCACGTATTCGGCCCCACGGTAAAGCTCAGTGTGCCCTTTTTGACGGCCGAATCCCTTGGCCTCGGTGACTGTCATGCCTTGCAGCCCGATCTCGTGCAAGGCCTCCTTCACTTCGTCAAGCTTGAAG
>CBDUSV010000015.1:0-20388 GCA_965369885.1 uncultured bacterium | reverse complement strand
TTCATGGAGTTCCAGACCCCGATCCTGACCTCGAGCTCGCCCGAGGGCGCCCGGGACTATCTGGTGCCTTCGCGCCACCATCCCGGACAGTTCTATGCCCTGCCCCAGGCGCCACAGCAGTTCAAGCAGCTGTTGATGGTCGCCGGGTTCGACAAATATTTTCAGATCGCGCCGTGCTTCCGTGATGAAGACGCCCGCGCCGACCGCTCGCCCGGGGAATTCTATCAGCTCGATATCGAGATGGCGTTCGTCACCCAGGACGATGTTTTCGCCGCTATCGAGCCGGTGTTGGCCGGTCTATTCGAGGAATTCGCCGATGGCCGTACCGTCACCACGCCGCCGTTCCCGCGCATCCCGTTCGACGAGGCCATGGAGAAATACGGCTCGGACAAGCCCGATCTGCGCAACCCACTGGAGATCTGCGACGTCTCGGGGGTGTTCGAGGGCTCGGATTTCTCGTTGTTCGCCAAAGCCATCGGCGCTGGCGCCGTGGTCCGCGCCATCCCGGCACCGGGCGCCGCATCCCGCTCCCGGAGCTTCTTCGACGGGCTCAACAACTGGGCCCGGGAGACCGGCGCGCCGGGCCTCGGCTATATCATCTTCGACGATGGTGAGGCCAAGGGGCCGATCGCCAAGTTCCTCGATCCGTCCCGGCTCGACAGCCTGCGCCAGACCTCGGGCGTCGGAGATGGCGACGCGGTGTTCTTTGCCTGCGGCAAGGCCTCCGACGCGGCGGCCCTGGCGGGCGCGGCGCGCACCAAACTGGGCGAGGATTTGGACCTCATCGAGGCGGATTGCTTCAAATTCTGCTGGGTCGTCGACTACCCAATGTTTGAACTGGACGACGAGACCGGCGACATCGGCTTCAGCCACAACCCGTTCTCCATGCCCCAGGGCGGGCTTGAAGCCCTGGAGAACCAGGACCCGCTCACGATCAAGGCCTATCAGTACGATATCGTCTGCAACGGCATCGAGCTTTCCTCGGGCGCCATCCGAAATCATTTGCCCGACATCATGTACAAGGCCTTCGAAATCGCCGGCTATGGCAAGGACGTGCTCGAAGCCCGCTTCGGCGGCATGCTGTCGGCACTGAAATTCGGCGCGCCGCCCCATGGCGGCTCGGCGCCCGGCATCGACCGCATGGTCATGCTGCTGGCCGACGAGCCCAACATCCGCGAGGTCATCACCTTCCCGATGAATCAACAGGCCCAGGATTTGATGATGCAGGCCCCCGCCGGCGTCGATGCCAAGCGGCTACGCGAGCTTCACCTGCGGCTCGATCTTCCCAAAACCAAGATGTAATTTCGCCTATATTTTGATTATTCCGCGGCCCTGACGAAGGCGACCGAGGCCTTCTTGCGTTTGTTGCAATACATCGCCATGTCGGCGCGGGCCACCAGGTTCTTTTCCTCGTCGTGGGGCCCGAACGGCTCGACGCCGAAGCTGACGCAAAGCTGAATCTGTTTGCCGGCGCACGTGATCACGGTGCGGTTGATGATGCGGTTGAGGCCTTGGGCGCGTTTGAAGCCGTCGCGCCAGCTGGTCTGGGTCATCAGCACGGCGAATTCGTCGCCACCCAAGCGGCCGACGATGTCGGTTTCGCGCAGATTGGCCGCCAGGATGTTCGCCGTCTGGCGCAACACATCGTCGCCGATGGCATGGCCGTAGCTATCATTGATGGCCTTGAAATTGTCGAGATCGCAGAACACCAGGACCCCGAGATCACCGGAACGCTTGGACCCGGCGAGCGCCCGGCGCAATTGACTGAGAAACCCCCGGCGGTTCATCAGGCCGGTCATTTCATCGGTCAGGGTCAAATTCTCGAGATAAGCGATGCGCGCCTTCTGCTCGGCGAGGCGCTGCTCGACCTCTCCGGTCGCTGCCAGGGCACGCTCGAGAAGAGACGCCTTGCCGTTGGTTTGTCCCCGGCCGTTGTTCAAGCCCGGCTTGACCGCTTCCACCAGGCGTATCGCCACGGAACCGGCGGCGGCGATCAACTTGGCGTCTTCGCCGGCCAGCGCGCTGGTGGAGCTATTTATGTTCGAGCCATTCTGCTTCATGATCCAACTCATTATTTGCCCGGCGTCAAACCGGAATGAACGCGGACTTCTGGACAGGATGGTTTGCAAGGGCTGTGCCAGGACCAAGATTGCGGAAAATCAATGGTTTAACTTTCTAAGACAGGGCAAAATCTGCCCGGTGGTAGGTTTTGCCCCTTTGATCGGGCAATTTTTGGCGCTATCGGCTGGGGCTATCGAGCAGGGCAAAAGAGTGACATAATCCGCGCCTTTCCATGGCCCCCGCCCGCGCGGGCCGCGATCACAAGTATGATGGAGTTCAATGGCTCATCCCCGAATATTCCTGATGACCTTGGCCAAGACACTGGCGGCGGGACTCCTCATCGCCTTGCCTACGCTCGCCTTGCCCACGCTCGCCCTGACGGTGTTGTGGTCCCTGCCTGCCGCCGCCGCGGTCGATCTCGCGCCGCACCGCGCTTTTTACAGCTTGTCCCTGGGCAAGGTGCGCTCGGGTGGCGGCGTCACCAGCGTCCGCGGCGCCATGTATACGGAATGGAATGCATCGTGCGAGGGCTGGACCCTGGCGCAGCGGCTTCTGCTCGGGATCGCCAACTCTCAGGGCACCAACTTGCAGACCGACTCGAACTTTTCGAGCTGGGAATCCCGTGATGGGCTGAGCTACCGTTTCACCAACCGCAACCTGCGCAATGGCAAGCTCCACGAGGATTTGCGGGGCAGCGCAAAACTTGGGGCCAAGGGCAAGGGGGGCAAGGCCAGCTTCACCCACCCCAAGGATAAGTCCTTCATTCTGCCCCCCGGCACCATGTTTCCGACCCGCCACATGATCGAGCTGATCGAGATGGCGCGGCGCGGCAATAAGAGTTTGTTCCGCAGCGTGTTCGACGGCGCCAGCTTTGACGGGGCCTTGGAGGTCAATGCCGTGATCGGCCGGTTGGTCAAGCTGGGCGCGAAAAAACACAAGGCCGACCCGCTGATCCGCCACCCATCCTGGCCCCTGCGCCTGGCCTTCTTTTCGGCCAAAACTTCCAAATCGGAGCCCGATTACGAGCTCGGCGTCAGGCTCTACGACAATGGCGTGGCCGAGGATTTTGTTCTCGATTACGGCGATTTCACGGTTCGGGCCAAGCTCGAGAAGATCGAGGCGCTGCCAAAACCGTCCTGTTAACCGGGATAAGGCCACCACAAGGGCGAAACAAACCCTTGAAACTGCGCATTTAAAGACCTCCAACACTTTACTTTCACGCTATCACTTACCAATTGTTAACTACATTTGGTCCACTGTGCTGTGGGCGCAGTTTGGCTTGAAGTTGTACCGGCTTGGCGCCCCGTTGGCCCATGCCGAGCCCTGAGTGTTCGCCGTCCCGTACAAGGTTTGAGATACATATATTAACAATTGCTAGAAGAAACCCATGACCAAAACCGTACTCATCGTCGAAGACAACGAACTCAACATGAAGCTGTTCCACGACCTCCTCGAGGCCCATGGCTACAAGACGCTGCAGACCAAGGATGGCATGGAAGCTTTGGAGTTGGCGCGGAAACATCGCCCCAATCTGGTGTTGATGGATATCCAGCTGCCCGAGGTCTCGGGTCTCGAAGTCACCAAATGGATCAAGGAAGATGACGATCTGAAGTCCATCCCGGTGATTGCCGTGACCGCTTTCGCCATGAAGGGTGACGAGGAAAAAATCCGTGAAGGCGGGTGCGAGGCTTACATCGCCAAGCCGATCTCGGTATCGAATTTCATCGAAGTTATCGAAAAAGTCATAGGGTAGTCAGCCATGTCGGCAAGGGTACTTGTCGTTGATGACCTCCAAACCAACCTCAAGGTTCTTGAAGCTAAGCTGGCTGCGGAATATTTCGATGTTCTCACCGCCGATAGCGGGGCCAAGGCTCTGGAGCTGGTGACCAGTGAACTCCCCGACATCGTGCTGCTTGATGTCATGATGCCGGAGATGGACGGCTTCGAGGTGTGCAAGCGCCTGAAGTCGGACCCCAAGACCGCGCATATCCCGGTGGTCATGGTCACGGCGCTGAGCGATGTCAGTGACCGTGTCACCGGTCTCGAAGCCGGCGCCGACGATTTCCTCACCAAACCGGTCGATGATCTGGCCCTGTTTGCCCGCATCAAGTCCTTGGTGCGCCTCAAGATGGTGATCGACGAATGGCGTCTGCGCGAGGAGACCTGTGACCAGTTCGGGGTGTTGTCCGAGGAAGAAATCACGCCCGAAGAAAAACAGCCCCAGGGCAATGTCCTCATCATTGAGAGCTCGGAGCTAGAAAGCGGAAAGATCCGTGACCGGCTTTTGTCCGAGGGCAATTCCGTCGTCACGATTGCTTCCGCCAAGGAAGGTTTGGAAATCGGCAGCCAGGATGATTTTGATCTGATCGTCGTCAGTCTCGAGCTTGATGACGGTGACGGGCTGCGCCTGTGTTCACAATTCCGCTCACTGGAAAAGACCCGTCAGATTCCAATCCTCCTCATGATCGAGCCGGAGGAAACCGAGCAGTTGGTGAAGGGGTTCGAACTCGGGGTCACCGATTATCTGGTCCGCCCGATCGACGGCAATGAGCTCAAGGCGCGGACACGGACCCAAATCTGCCACAAGCATTACCATGACCGTCTTCGCGACAACTACCAGCGCTCGCTGTCATTGGCGCTGACCGACAATCTTACCGGCCTCTATAACCAGCGTTATCTGTCGGCCCATCTGGAAACCCTGATTCAACGGAGCCTCGACAAAGGCCAGTCCCTCGCCCTGCTGCTCATCGATATCGATTTCTTCAAGAAGGTCAACGATACCCATGGCCACGGCGTTGGCGACGAGGTGCTGCGCGACGTCGCCACCAGGATCTCGCGCAACTGCCGTGAATTCGACCTCGCCGCGCGCATGGGGGGCGAGGAATTCGTCACCATCATGCCGAATTCCAATCTGGCGGTGGCGGAAATGGTTGCCGAGCGGCTGCGCGGCAAGATCGCCGACATCCCCTTCGCGGTCTCGGCGGATGTGGGTTCCTTGGAGGTGACGGTCTCCATCGGCGTCGCCTTGACCATCGGTGACGGCGATACCGCCGCCAATCTTCTGGAGCGCGCCGACAAGGCGATGTATGAGGCCAAGGAAGGTGGCCGCAACCGGATCGCCGTCGATCAAGCCCTTGACGCCGCCGCGCCTGATGAGGTCGCACAGTCTCAGGCCGGTTGAGCCCCGTGCCCCCCCAGTTCTGGACATAAGTTCTGGAAATCGCATACGAAAAAGCCGCCTCAAGGGCGGCTTTGTTGATTCAAGGCTGGATTGGTTCCAGGTGAGGCTGGACGCTATTTGATGCGGCCTTCCTTGAACAGGACGTGCTTGCGCACCACCGGGTCGTATTTGCGGAACTCGAGCTTGTCCTTGGCGGTTCTGGGATTTTTCTTGGCCACATAGTAGAACCCGGTGTCCGCCGTGCTCACCAATTTGACCACCAAAGTGTTGGCTTTTGCCATGGTCTCATCCTTTTAGGGCCTTGCCGGCCGGTTGTCCGCCGGGCACCATACAACCCGGCGTATCTGTGTCAAGAGCTGGGAAAAAATCCCTTTACCTTCAATGCGTTGAATTCAATGGGTGGTTTTTAATGGGCGCCTGGGCGGTCTCGGTCAGTTTGAGGGCGCGGGCGTAGAGCTGCCGGCTCTCGAGGATCCGCTTGGCGAGCTTGACATCGAGCTCGCTGGAATCCCCGTTGGCCTGGCAGGTCTCGCGCAGTTTTTCCAGCCGTTCGTCCTTGATGCCGGCGCCGGTCCGCCATGCCGTGCGCACCGCCGCCGCGATCCGAAGCCGTCCCTGGCGGAGCTTGGCGATCAGTCCGGAAACGCTTTGCTCATCACCGCTGGTGCAGATCGTCGGCAGCACGCCGAGATGGTGCAAGGCGTATCCCGAAGGGGTGTAAAGCCGCGACCAGGTGAGGATCATTTCGCCGCCATTGGGCAACCGGGTGATGTTCTGGACCGTGCCCTTGCCGAAGGAATTCGACCCAATCAGGATGGCGCGTCCCTGGTCCTGCAGCGCCGCGGCGGCGACCTCGGCGGCGGAGGCCGAATGACCATTGACCAGCACCACCAGGGGGATACCAACCGCCAGATCATCGCCTCCGGCATCGAAGACCTGCATGCTGTCGGGATGGCGCCCCCGGGTCGAGACGATGCGGCCACCGGTGAGGAAAACATCAGCCACCGCCACGGCCTGATTGAGCAGGCCGCCGGGGTTGTTGCGCATATCGAGAACGATGCCCTTGAGCTCGGCACCGATCTCGTCCTTGGCCTGTTCAATGGCGTGGATCAGGCTGTGGGCGGTGTCGTGATTGAAGCTGGTCAAGCGGATATGGGCGATGGAGCCCTTTCGCGCGTAACGGATGGTGGGGACGACGATGTGGGCGCGGGTGATCGAAATGCCCAGGGCCTTGGCGAGACCCTGGCGGAGAACCTTGACCTCGACCTGGGTATCGATCGGGCCGCGCAGGTGCGCCACCACTTCTCTCTGGCTCAGCCCCTTGGCCGGAATGCCGTCGATTTCGGTGATGATGTCATTGGCTTTGAGCCCGGCGTCCTCCGCCGGCGTGTCTTCCATCACCGACACCACCTTGACCTCGCCGTCATTGAAGCCAAGCCGGATGCCGATGCCGCCGAAGCCGTCCCGCATCGCCCGATTGCGCCCAGCAGCCTTGGCGCTGGCATAGCGGCTGTGGCCGTCGAGACCCTTGAGCGCGCCCTTGAACACGGCCTTATAGACCGCTTCATCGTCCTTGGTGCTCAAGGGTTTGGAGACCCCGCGCCCGGCGGTGATAATCTCGGCGGTGACCGCTGCCCAGCCATTGATGTCGGTGGCGTCCGGGCTGGTGAAATCGCCGACCTTGGCGTTGCCATGGATCAACCGGACCTTGCCCGCGGCGCGGCTGACATTGAGGCCGGAATCGATGGCGGAAATCCTACTGAGGCCCCTCATCGCCACTTCGCCCATGTCGACGGGCTCGATATATTTGTCGTAGATGTGCTTATAGCCGGCGGCAAAGACCGGGTCGGAGATGGCGTGGTTTTCGACATTGAGGTCAGGGGCAGCCGGCGCTGTGCAGCCGGGGAGCAACAATAGCGCCAGCATCAGGCTGGTGGGGCCGAGAGACCGTATCTTGCGAATGAAAATCATGGGTTTCGGAATCATATCGGACCGGTGACCGCTTCCGCAAACATTAACGGTTTATGTCTTAACCAACTTATAACGCCGCCACCAACAAGAAATTCGCCTGAGATGAATCTGGGGATGAATTAAGCGGTTGCCTTGTCCTTTGCGCCCTTGGCGCCCGCTTTGGCCTTGGTCTTTCGCGGCCGGGCGGCTTTCTTGGTGGTGGCGCCCTTCTTCTTCTGCGCCCGGGCATCGAGAAGGGCGACCGCGTCTTCCAGGGACAAGGTGTCGGGGGACTTGTCGGCGGGAACCGAGGCATTGATACGGCCATGTTTGACATAGGGGCCGTAGCGGCCCTTGTAGAGGCCGATGGGCTTGCCGTCGGCGGGGTGGTCGCCGATCTGGCGCAGCTGGCCGGCGGCGCCTTTCTTCGGCGGCGCCGATTTGATCAGGTCGACGGCGCGGTTGAGGCCGATGGTCAGCACATCATCGGTGTCGTCCAGCGAGGCATAGGTGGTGCCGTGGCGGACATAGGGGCCAAAACGGCCGATGCCGGCGGAGATCGTCTTGCCGCTTTCGGGATACTTGCCAACCTCACGGGGCAGCGACAATAGCCCGAGGGCAAGCTCCAGGGTGACGCTCTCGGGGCTCATGCCCTTGGGCAGGGACACCCGTTGGGGCTTTTCCTTGCTCTTGGCCTTGCCCTTGACCTTTTCCTCGACCTCACCCTTCTGCAGATAAAGCCCATAGGGGCCCTGGCGCAGGGTCACCGGTAAGCCGGTGGCATCGTCGGCGCCGAGTTCGATGGGGCCGTTGGCCAGGGCGACGCTGTCGTCGGGCTCGCCGTTCACGACCGCCAGCTTGCGGGTGTATTTACACTCCGGATAGCCCGAACAGCCGATGAAGGCGCCGTATTTCCCTAACTTGAGGCCAATGCGTCCGCTGCCGCAGGCGGGGCAGACGCGGATATCCTTGCCCGAGCCGTCGTCGGGGAAGAAATGGGGGCCGAGTTCGGCATCAAGGCAATCGATAACCTCGGTGATGGTTAATTCCTTGGTGCCTTCGACGGCAGCGGCGAAAGCGGTCCAGAAATCGCCGAGCACGTGTTTCCAGTCGATGCGGCCGCTGGAAATGTCATCCAGCTGGTTCTCCAGCTGGGCGGTGAAATCGTACTCCACATAGTGCTCGAAGAAGCTTTCGAGGAACGATGTCACGATACGGCCGCGGTCGACCGGGACGAATCGCTTTTTGTCCAGCACAACGTAATCGCGGTCCTGCAGCACCGAAATGATCGAGGCGTAGGTCGAAGGCCGGCCGATGCCCAATTCCTCCAACCGTTTGACCAGGGACGCTTCGGTGAAGCGCGGCGGCGGTTGGGTGAAATGCTGGTCGGGGGCGACCCGGTCCCGGGCCATGGTCTCGCCCTCATTGACCGGCGGCAGCATGCGTTCTTCATCGCTGTCGTCGGCCCCGTCGCCGCCATTGGCCGGGTCGTCGTGGCCTTCCCGGTAAAGCTTGAGGAAGCCGTCGAAGGCGATGACCGATCCGGTGGCCCTGAGCACCGTGCCATCGCCGCCGCCGACATCGATGGCGACCTGGTCGAGCCGGGCATTTTCCATCTGGCTCGCCACCGTGCGTTTCCAGATCAGCTCGTAAAGCCGCAATTGATCCTGATTGAGCTTGTGGGAGCCGTCCCTGGGCAGGCGCGTGATGTCGGTGGGGCGAATCCCCTCATGGGCCTCCTGGGCGTTGCGCGCGTTGCTTTTATAGGCCCGCGGCGCGGCGGGAAGATAGGCGTCGCCGTATTCTCTCGGGATGAACCGGCGGATGTCGCCGATCGCGTCCTGGGACAGCTGGACGCTGTCGGTTCGCATATATGTGATCAGCCCGACGGTTTCGCCATTGATCTCGATACCCTCATAGAGCTTCTGTGCCGTCTGCATGGTCCGGGCCGCGCCGAAGCCGAGTTTTCGCGAGGCTTCCTGTTGCAGGGTGGAGGTGGTGAAGGGCGCCTGCGGATTGCGCCGGGCCTGCTTGCGTTCAATGGTATCGACCTTGAAGTCGAGTGAGTTGATGCGCGCCACCGCGGCTTCGGCCTGGGCCGCGTTCTCAAGGGAAAATTTGCCCAGCTTGTCGCCGCCCAGGTGGGTGAGGCGCGCGGTCAGCATGGCGCCCTTTGCAGTGCGAAAGTCGGTCTCGACGGTCCAATACTCGCGCGGCTTGAAGACTTCGACCTCGGCCTCGCGTTGGCAAATCAGCCTGAGCGCCACCGACTGCACCCGTCCCGCCGAGCGCGAGCCCGGCAGCTTGCGCCACAACACCGGCGACAGGGTGAAGCCGACCAGGTAATCGAGTGCCCGGCGCGCCAGATAGGCCTCGACCAGGGGCTGGTCTATATCGCGGGGATGGCGCATGGCCTCAAGCACGGCCTTCTTGGTGATTTCGTGGAAGACCACCCGCTTGACACTGACCCCGTTCAGCGCATTGCGTTCCTTGAGAAGACGCAGAACGTGCCACGATATGGCCTCGCCCTCGCGGTCCGGATCGGTGGCGAGATAGAGATTGTCGGCGGATTTGAGGGCGTTTGAAATCGCCTTCAGGTGCTTTTCCGCCTTTTCGGTGACCGCCCAGGTCATGGCGAAGCCCTCGTCGGGGCGCACCGATCCATCCTTGGACGGCAGATCGCGGACATGGCCGAAGGTCGCCAGAACCGTGTAATTCGGCCCCAGATATTTATTTATGGTCTTGGCCTTGGCCGGCGATTCAACGACGACGATGTTGGTCATGACCGGCAATTCAAGAGTGATATAGCTAACAAATCCCTACCTGACTTGGTTTATCACGCATAACAGAGACAAATTTGGCCTCCTGGTTGCCGCTCCAGCCGCCCGGCTAGCTCAAGTTCGAGCAGGACGGCGGACACCACGGCGGGAGAGAATTGGCATTGGCGGATGATTTCGTCAACTGTTACCGGTGATGGCCCCAGACTTTCAACAATGTCCGCCCGTGCCCGGGCAAGCTCACTTTCATCGGGCATCATGGTGCCCGGCGATGGCGCCCTGGCGCGTTTGCGACCCTCTTCGGCGGTCTGCCGCAAGATACCGCCAAGGGCTTCGACCACGTCTTCCGCCGATTGGATCAGGGTGGCGCCCTCGCGGATGAGTAGATTGGTACCCTGTGACCTCGGGTCAAGGGGTGATCCGGGGACCGCCAGAACTTCACGGCCCTGTTCGCCGGCAAAACGGGCCGTAATCAGCGAGCCCGAGCGCTTCGCCGCTTCCACCACCACAATGGCCAGAGACAGCCCGGAAATCAGCCGGTTGCGGTGCGGAAAGTGCCGCGCCTGGGGCTTTGTGCCCAGGGGTTGTTCGGAGATAACGGCGCCGCGCTCTGTGATCTCGCGGTAAAGCTCGGTGTTCTCGGCGGGGTAGATGACGTCGACGCCACCCGCCATCACGGCGATGGTGCCGCCCTCCAGCGCGCCGGTGTGGGCCGCGGCGTCGATGCCCCGCGCCATGCCCGAGGGCACCACCAGGCCGTGCCCGCCGAGCCCGGCGGCAAGGGTCTGGGCCATGCGCCTGCCGTTGGCGGAGGCATTGCGGGCGCCGACAATGGCGACGGCGCGCCGTTCCAGAAGATGGCCGTGGCCGCGGAGGCTGAGCACCGGCGGGGCATCGCTGATCTCGGCCAGGGGGGCGGGATATCCAGGCTCGGCATAGGTTACCAGCCGGGCGCTAAGGGCCTCGTGGGCCTCGATCTCACGTAAGGCGTCGGATTTCGGGCAGATTTTTATGGGCCGGGCGCGGCCGCCACGCCGGGCCATCTCGGGCAGGCCGTCGAGCGCCGCCGAGGCGGTGCCGAAATGGCCCAGAAGCTGAGAAAACGTCACCGGCCCGACATTCTCGCTGCGGATAAGCCGGAGCCAGGCCAGCCGTTCGTCGGCCGAAATGGGCTGTTGAGGGTCAACCATGAGCGGCCACATAACGTGTGCCGTGATGTGCCGTCAACTCGAAATGAATTCAGTCCCCTGGCCGGATGCGCCAAATGGTGAGCAATTCCGGCCCTGCCGCCGGCCAAGTGTGTCGGCCTTGCCGAAGGGCACGAGGCCGTAAGCCAGGCGCCTGAAGCGGGATTTATCCACAAAATTGATCGATCTATGGACAGCCGGGCGCCGTGCTCTTACGATTGGAGTACGGCGGACCGCCAATGAGAATATGTGAGGAATGTCCATGGTGAATATCAGCAATGGCGGTTTCCGCCAGCCTGCCGAACCGATGAAACCTGTGGTCGATCCCGCCGCTTGGACCGGGCCTGAGTTGGGCGCAAGCGACGAATGGCTGTTTCATCTCGACGACGACGACATAGCCGAACTCGACGCCGCCGCCGATGGCGTTGAAGCGCGCGGTTTGGATGTCAAGGATATCACCCGTGACGATTTTCCGCTGCCGGGTCTGGAATCCAAACTGGCGCAGATCAAGACCGAATTGATGGACGGCCACGGCATCGCCGTGCTCCGCGGCGTGCCGGTGGAGCGCTACGATATTGCGCGTTCCGCCGCCGCCTTCTGGGGCATGGGCTTAGGGATAGGTGAGCCGGTTTCGCAGAATTACAAGGGCCATGTTCTCGGCCATGTGCTCGATTTGTTGGGCGACAGCCGCGATGAGGACCCCACCACCCGCGCCTACAACACCAGTGCGGAGTTGGACTACCACACGGATTCCTGCGACGTGGTGGTTCTGTTGTGCCTGCAGAAGGCCAAATCGGGCGGGCTGAGTTCGGTGGCGAGCTCGGTCGCGGTCTATAATGAAATGCTGAAGCGCCGGCCCGATCTGGTCGAGGAGTTGATCAAGCCCTGGTACCGTGACCGCCGCGGTGAGATCCCGCCGGGCAAGAAGCCCTGGTTCGAACTGCCGGTCTTCAATTTTCCCGACGGCTATTTCTCCGCCAGCTGGGCGAGCTATTATATTCGTTCGGCCCAGCGCTTCGACGAACTGCCGCGTTTCACCGACCGCCAGATCGAGGCCTTGGACGGCTTCAGCGCCATGGCCGCCGAGCTCAGTTTTAAAATGGCGTTCGAGCCCGGCGACATCCAGTTCCTCCACAACCATGTCGCCGTCCATGCCCGCACCTACTACACAGACCACCCCGAGGCGGAGCGAAAGCGCCATCTGTTGCGGCTGTGGCTGACGACGCCGGGTGGCCGGCCGCTGCCCGATGGTTTGCTGGACCGCTACACCGGGCTTAAACCAGGGGATCGCCCCCACGGCATCATGGTCGAGGGCATGGAGCTTTCCGCACCCCTAGTACCAGAGTGAACTGGGCGCCGGAGTGAACTGGGACCCAATGCGGCCAATCAGGGAGGGGACATGAGCAAACATCGAGCCAGAATTGGCTATACCGCGGTGGCCTATGTCACCGAGCTGTTGCCCAAATATTTCTATGAGATGGTGCCGGACGGGGTGACCATGTCGATGCTGACCCTGCAGATTAAAACCCACACCAAGGACAGCCTTGAAGATATTTACGACCAGGGGCTTAGGGCGGCGGAATCTTTCGTCCGCGCCGGCGCCGACGTCATCATCCTGGGCGGCGCGCCGACCAATATCTCCCACGGCGAGGAAAACCTGAAAACCGTGCTCACCGGGTTGGAGCGGAAATTCGGCATCCCGGTCAGCTCGAGCGCATGGGCCCAGGGCAATGCCCTCAAGGCGGTCGGGGCCAAAAAAATCGGCACCATCAACCCGGCGGTGCCCCGCGACATCGGCGATTCCGCCTCCGGCTCGATCAGCGGCGGCATGGAGCTGGTGGCGCGCCGCCACGCCAATGCCGCCCTGGAGGATTACAACCGCATCCCCGAGGAAAAAGCCTTGGAATTGGGCCGCGATCTGATGGCCGAGCACCCGGATGTGGACACCTTGATCTTTGGCTGCCCCCATTGGGCGACCGTCGGCGTCATCGAACCGTTGGAGCGCGAGTTCGGCGTCAATGTGGTCACCGCGTTGCAGGCCATCGTCTGGGAAGGCCTGCGCAAGGCGGGCATCGATGACAGGATCGACGGCTATGGCCGGCTGATGAGGGAACATTGAGTTCCCAGTCGAACCCCCAGTCGAACCCCCAGTCAAACCCCCAGTCAAACCCCCAGTGAATCTCAAGTGAACGCCGAGCAAACCAAAGGGGCCGAAGCCGCGCCCGTGAAGGCGCCATGGCTGGAATTGTTCCGCCAAGGGCGCGGCTTCTATACCGTCTTGCTTGTTCTCGGCACCGCCCTTCACGCCCTGCAGATCCTGGTCATCGCCATCATCATGCCGACCGTGGTCAGCGATATCGGCGGCGCCGAGTACTACACCTGGGTGGCGATGCTCTACACCATCGGCTCGATCATAGGCGCCGCCAGTGTCGGGCCGCTGTGGGCCCGGCTCGGCAGGCGCAAGGGCTTCGTCTTCAGCGGCATCGCGCTGATGGCAGCGACGGCGGGGTGCGCCATCGCCCCCAGCATGGCGGTGCTGATTGTCTTGCGCGGGGTGCAGGGTTTCTCCGCCGGGATGGTCACCGGCGGCGGCATGGCGCTTCTCAGCTCTCTGTTCGATGAACGCCTGCGCACCCGCGTCCTCGCCCTGAACCAAGGCACCTGGATGATTGCGCAGCTCATGGGGCCGGTTGTGGGCGGTGTCTTTGCCGAGATCGGGTGGTGGCGCGGCTCGTTCTGGGCCATGGTGCCGCTCATCCTGATTTTCTCCGTCCTGGCCTGGGTCAAGCTTCCAGCCACCATTGAAGGCGGAGAGGCGCCCGGCCGCCCGGGCCGTTTCCCGGTGGTGCGCTTGACCATGCTGGCGTCGGGGGTGTTCTGCATCGCCTTGGCGGGGCCGGTCGATCAATTGGCCCTGCGTGTCCTGCTGATCATCGCCGCGGTGGCCCTGATCTGGTTGACCTTCGCCCGCGACCGCGTGGCCGAAAACAGGCTGTTTCCATCGGGAATCCTGTCGTGGCGTTCGCCGGTCGGCCTCGCCTTGTGGATCCTGTTCCTCGGCGGCGGGGCGCAGACCTCGGTGAATATCTTCCTGCCGCTTCTGTTGCAGGTGGTCCACGGCGTGACGCCGTTGTTCATCAGTTTCGTCTCCATCGTAATTTCGTTCGGTTGGACCGTCGGCACCTTTTTGGTGTCCGGCTGGTCCGACGCGAAGGAGAGGCTGGCGCTGTTGACCGGGCCGGTTTTCATGTTCGCCGGCCTTGCCGTCATCACCGTGACCGCCGAGTTGCCCGCCATGCTGGCGGTACTCACGCTGGGCGCCTTCATCCTCGGCTTCGGCGTCGGCGTCCACAACGTGCATCTTCTCGCCCGCACCATGGCCGCCGCCGTCAAGGGCGAGGAAAGAGTAACCGCGTCGGCCTTGCCGTCGATCCGCGCACTCGGCACCGCCTTCGGCGCCGCCATGGCGGGGATGCTTTCCAACATCGGCGGTCTCGGCGATGCCACCGATCCCACCGCCGTCGGCGCCGCGGTGACCTTCGTTTACGGCTTCAAGCTGATCCCGCTCGCCCTGGCCGTGGTCTTCATGTTCTGGCTCGTGCGCCTGACCCGCAGTCCGGCATAGCCGGGCCGGACCGGACCGGACTCACTCAGAACATCACTCTGGGCAGGCGGACACCGCCGATGTCCGGGAGCTGATCGAAGATCCACATCCACACCACGACGACCAGGATTGCGAAACCCAGCCATCCCAGAACCGACTTCATCGGCTGCGGCCTCCTGTTCGCCCGTGCTCAGAGGCTGATTTTGTCTTCCTCGCCCCGGATCAGCCGGCGGATGTTGCCGTGGTGGCGCGCGATCACCAGGACCGCGAGGACGGCGGCCACTTCAGCGCGCTGCGCATCCGCCAGCCACCAGGCGTAAAGCGGCGCGGACAACAGGCTGACGATCGCCGCCACGGACGATAAGCGCGTCAGCAACAAGACCGCGAGCCAGGTCAGAAGCCCCAGTGTCGCCACCGGCCAGGAGAGTCCGAAGAACACGCCCAGCGTGGTGGAGACGCCCTTGCCGCCACGGAATTTGAGCCACACCGGGAACACATGGCCGATCACCGTGCCCAAGGCGGCCACCACCGCCATATCGGGTCCCCAATGGCTGGCGATGAAGACCACCACCCACCCCTTGCCGATGTCGAGCACCATGGTGAGCGCCGCCAAGACCTTGCTGCCGGTCCGAAGAACGTTGGTGGCGCCGATATTGCCGGACCCGATGTGGCGGATGTCGCCCTTGCCGGCAAGACGGGTAAGGATGAGCCCGAAGGGGATCGAGCCGATGAGATAGGCCAGGGCGAAGGTGGCGTAAAGCGGCCAAGTGTAGGCGATGCCGCCGAGGGGGTCTGGCATCTCAGCCGTCGCGGGTGAACACGTCGCGCCCGGCGACCACGGTGCGCAAGTTCATGCCCTGGACCGGGCGGCCTTCGAAGGCCGAGTTCTTGGACTTGCTTTGGAAGTCCTGCTCTTCGATCTTCCATGGCCGGTCGGGGTCGAACAGCACCAGATCGGCGGGCCCGCTTTTGCGCAAGCACCCGGCATCGAGGCCGAGAAGCTCCGCCGGTGCCACGGTCATGGTCCGAAGCACATCCAACAGTCCAAGCTCGCCGCCATGGCTGAGCTCGAGGGCGACCGGCAGCAGGGTCTCGAGGCCGATGCTGCCGGGCTCGGCCTGATGGAACGGCAAACGCTTGCTTTCCTGGTCCTGGGGCGTGTGGTCCGAGGCGATGGCGTCGATGGTGCCGTCCTTGAGGCCTCGGGCGATGGCTTCGCGGTCGGATTCGCCGCGCAAGGGTGGCGACAGCTTGGCGAAGGTGCGGTATTCGCCGACCGCGGTCTCGTTCAAGGCGAAGTAGGGCGGCGCCGTATCGCAGGTCACGTTGAGGCCCCGTGCCTTGGCCTGGCGGATGGCGTCGACCGCGGCGGCGGTGGAAATGTGGGCGACGTGATAGCGCCCACCGGTGGTCTCGAACAGGCGCAGATCGCGCTCGATCATGATCAGTTCGGCACAGCCGGGTATGCCCTGGAGGCCGAGGCGGACCGCGATCTCGCCGGCGTTCATGTCGCCGCCGGCACTGAGCGACGGCTCGGCCGGATGCTGGACGATGAGAAGATCGAAGGTCGAGGCGTAGCTCAGCACACGCCGCATCATCACCGCGCTGGCCACTGCATGGGTGGCGTCGGTGAAGGCGACGGCGCCGGCGGCGGCCAGCAGGCCCATCTCGGACATGGCTTCGCCCTTGAGCCCCTTGGTGATGGCGCCGTAGGGCCGGATGTTGACGAGACCGGCTTCGCGGCCGCGCTGTTTGACCATCTCGACCAGGGCGGCGTCGTCGATCACCGGATCGGTGTTGGGCAGGCACGCCATGGTGGTGACGCCACCGGCGGCGGCGGCGCGGGACGCGGTGATGGTGGTTTCCTTGTGCTCCTCGCCGGGTTCGCCGAGCTGAACCCGCATATCGACCAGGCCCGGCGCCAGCACATGGCCGGCGCAATCGACGGTACTGATGCCGTCGGGCACGCCGTCGGCGAACAGACCGGGCCCGAAATCGGCGATGGCGGCGTTCTCGGTCAGCAGCGCGCCCGGGCTGTCGAGGGCGCTTTTGGGGTCGCACAATCGGGCATTGATATAGGCGACACGTGCGGCAATCGGGCGCGCCGGCAGTGACGTCACCACCGCCTTGGCGGCTTTCGCCTTGCCGCGCCCAGGCTTGGGCTTGGCTTTTGCCAGTCGGGCGTTGGGGCTTGTCATTCGGCCGCTGCTCCACTTTGGAAGGTGAGGTTCTGGGTCAGGGCGTCGAGGCAGGCCATGCGCACGGCGACGCCGACCTCGACCTGCTGCTGGATGACGCTGCGGTCGATATCGTCGGCGACCTCGGTGTCGATCTCGACGCCGCGGTTGATCGGGCCCGGATGCATGATCAGGGCATCGGGCTTGGCGGCGGCGAGCTTGTCGTAATCCAGGCCGAAGAAATGGAAATGCTCGCGGATCGAAGGCATGTAGGTACCGTGCATGCGTTCGGTCTGCAGCCTGAGCATCATGACGATGTCGCAATCCTTGAGGCCTTCGGCCATGTCGTGGAAGACCTCGACGCCGAGGCGTTGGATCACCTGCGGCACCAGGGTCGGCGGGCCGACCACCCGGACCCGCGCCCCCATGGCGTTGAGCAGATGGATGTTGGAGCGCGCGACGCGGGAATGCAGAATATCGCCGCAGATCGCCACCACCAGGCCCTGGAGCCTGCCCTTGCGGCGGCGGATGGTGAGGGCGTCGAGAAGCGCCTGGGTCGGGTGTTCATGGCTGCCGTCGCCGGCGTTGATCACGGCGCAGGCGACCTTCTGGGACAACAACTCGACGGCGCCGGATTCCGAATGGCGCACCACCAAAACGTCCGGATGCATGGCGTTCAGCGTCATCGCCGTGTCGATCAGGGTCTCGCCCTTGCGGATCGACGAGGTCGCCACCGACAGATTGATGATATCGCCGCCGAGGCGCTTGCAGGCGAGCTCGAACGAGGTGCGGGTGCGGGTCGAATCCTCGAAGAACAGGTTCATCACCGTACGGCCGGCGAGCACCGAAAGCTTCGCCGATCGCGCGTTGGCGCAGTCGGAATAGGTGTCGGCAAGATCGAGAAGATGGGAGATTTCGCCGGGAGAAAGCCCTTCGATGCCAAGCAGATGGCGGTGAGGATACCCGATTGATGTGGCGGCGCCGGTCATCAAAAAACCAATATACTCCGGTGGAGGCTAGTGGGCAAGGACGGTGGATGGGGGGGAGTGTGATTTGAATTCAGGAGTTGGGTCTAGCGAGACAAATGAGGTGTACCGAACACCAGTGGTTGCCGTACAAATAATCTGATACTGACCAATGGTCCCGGGAGTGCCTGAGCGGAAAATTGGCAATTTCCCCTATTAGTCAGACCTGAAAAAGCATCATTAATAATTAGTTAACTTTATAACGCGATAAATGTGTCAACTCCTGCCAGACCGCACCAGGGGAGGGGCGGGTTCCAATTCTTTCATTTCTCACACAGTTTGGGCTGTTGGGGCATAGCCTCAGGGCAGCTGCCAAAACCAAGGCGGGTTTTTATGTCACTGCGGCAATGTTGGCAGCCGCAATTTTGGCATTTGATTTAAGTATGCCCTTAGGCGTTGCGGGCGGTGTGCCCTATGTGGCCTTGATGATGTTGGGTTTGCGGTCGTCTTGGCACAAGCATTCTTACCATCTAGCGATACTCGCAACGATTCTGACCATTGTCGGTTATTTCCTTTCGCCTGAGGCCGGTACTCCATGGGTGGTGCTGACCAACAGGGCAGTGGCGATATTCGCCATCTGGGTCATCAGCGTCGCCGTCTTCAAGCATGGGGTCAAAGTTTCGGAGCTAGACAATATAAGAAGGCACGCGCAGACCAAAGAGGCACTGCGCGAGAGTGAGCAGAAACTGGTCAAACAGTCAGCACTCTTAACCACCGCCCTCGAAATTATGGCGCAGGGCATTTGCGTTTATGATGCCGATCAAAAGCTTGTCGCATTTAACCAAGAATATATAGAGATGGGGGGATTCCCGCCTGACTTCATTCATCTCGGCATGGACCGGCGGAAAGTGGTCCGGTTTCTAGCCGAACAGGGGAATTACGGCAAGGGTGACATTGACAAGTTGGTCAAGGAACGAATTGCGAGTTTCATAGCGAAGGAAGAACAACACATCGAGCGCCAACGTCCTAACAATAAACAATGCCTTTTCTCCCGAAAAGTGATGCCCGATGGCGGTTTTGTTGGAACCTATACCGACATCACGGATCTCAAGCGGGCTGAGGAAGCTCTTACTGAGAAGTCCGAAATTCTAGAATCCAGTCTAAAGACCATGGGCCATGGCGTTTGCGTCTATAACGCAGACGGCATCGTTGAGGCGTTCAACGACGAATTTCTTAGATTGAGCGGGCTCCCCTCCGATTATGACCCCTTAGGGAAAAGCCACGAGCAAATCTTACGGAAACGCGCCGAAAATGGGGCCTGGGGTGATGGCGACATCGAAGCAATCATCCAGCACCGGCTCAGTGCTGATAAAAGTTCTTCTGAGCATGAAAACGAGGCCAGTCGCCCCAATGGCATCGTGTTCAATTACCACCGGAAGCCAATGCCAGGCGGAAGTTTCGTTGCCACTTATACGGACATCACCGAGCGCAAACGGATGGAGGAAACTATGCGCTGCTCCATGGAGCAGGCTGAGCTCGCCAACCGCACCAAATCCGAGTTCCTAGCCACTATGAGCCACGAACTGCGCACGCCCTTGAACGCCATCATCGGTTTTTCCGAGATGATTTCTAGCGGTATCTACGGGCCCATAGGCGATAGCAAATATGTGGAATATCTGAAGGATATTAATTACAGCGGAAAACACCTTCTTGATCTCATCAATGACATCCTGGATATTTCGCGAGTTGAGGCTGGTCAGGTAGAGCTTTATGAAGAAGAGGTGGATATTGTCAGTGTCATCGATACTGTGGGGCGTCTGCTTTCCGAAAAGGCAAAGGAGGGATCAGTCAGTATTGAGACCGAAATCGAAGGAAATCCGCCATTGCTGTTGGCCGACGAGCGCCGGGTGAAACAAATCCTGCTCAATCTGATGACCAACGCGGTGAAGTTCACGCCGGAAGGCGGCGAGATCACGATTAAGGCCGGCGTGAACGATGACGGCGCAGTCACCTTCAGCGTGATCGATACCGGGATTGGGATTGCGCCCGCGGACATCCCCAAGGTCTTGAAGCCTTTCCGCCAGGCCGACAACACGCTGAGCCGCAAGCATGAAGGCACCGGACTGGGGTTGCCGCTCGCCAAGTCCTTCGTCGAACTCCATGGCGGCAGCTTGGACTTGAAGAGCCGCCTCGGGACCGGCACCACGGTGACAGTCACGTTCCCTGCAAACCGGAGCTTGCATATTGCTTTGGGGCGTCAACCACAGCTTCATTGAAATGAAGAAGGGTTATGGGAACGTCTTAAACCCCGCTGACCCGGATGTACGGAAAAGAACTAATTCCCGTACCCCCCCCACCGCTGACTGGCAAGCCCCGGTTGATCTAGGCTCCGAATTGCAATTTTTAGGGGGGTTTTCCGTACAGCCGAATGGGAAGATTGTGGGACTTCTAGCGCCTAATTATTGGGCCCGTGTTTGGCTATATCC
>CBDUSV010000014.1:0-20408 GCA_965369885.1 uncultured bacterium | reverse complement strand
ATCTCGACCCGCTCGCGGGGCACCATCATGACAGTATCCTGCCATTCCCGGTGGCGGGTCGGAGCGCCATTGCGGCTGATCACGCGGAACGAATGGCCGTGCAGGTGGATAGGATGATGCCATGCCGTGTCATTGCCAAGATCGAGCACATAGGACCGGCCACGCTTCAAGGTGAGCAAGGGCTCCATCACCATGCCGGTGGCCACCACGCCGTTGATAGCCCAGGCCTTGCCATTGTGAAGCATCTCCCGCATGTCGAGGCGGCGGCCGCCCATCATCGCCGTCCTCATGCCCCCCATCATACCACCGCCAAACACCACCTTATGGCGCTCGGCCTTGGCCATATCCGGCTCCGGCAAGGTGTTGGCGGCGAGCGTGATCGGGGTCGCGGGCGGGCGGTCTCTTAGCGGTGTCGCGCCGTAGACCAAGTCCAACAGACGGAATTGGAAGCGGCGGTAAAAGCTGTCTTTGACCGTGAATCGCTCACCCGGTTTTCCGGTCATGTCGAGGATCAGGTCCACCCGCATGGCGGCGCCGAGGACGACGCGGCCATGGGCGGGCTCGTGCGGTTCGACAGGCTGGCCGTCAATGGCGATGATGCGGGGCCGGTGGCCCTGGAATTCGAGGGCGAAGGTGCGCGCATTGGCGGCGTTGATCAGCCGCAGCCGCACCCGTTCGCCGCGCCGGACCGAGAAGGCCTCTTGAATTCGGCCATTGACCGTCACCGTGTTGCCGATGCGGCCTGCGTGGCTGATATCGCGAAGATGACCGAAATTGCCGCTGATCTGGGCGTCGGGTCTCAGGCGCCAATCGTCGAGGACCCAGGTCAGGTCGCGGTCGACATGGATTGGATCGCGTTCCTCGACAATGAGTGGACCATAGAGACCGCGTCCGACCTGCTCGAAACTGCGAAAGTGTGGATGGTACCAGTAGGTTCCGGCATCCGGCACGGTGAAGGCGTAGGTGAAGGTCTCGCCGGGCGCGATCGGTTTCTGGGTCAGATGGGGGACGCCGTCCATGGCGTTGGGCACGCGTAATCCGTGCCAGTGGACAGTGGTGTCTTCCCGAAGATGGTTCTCGACAACGACCTTAAGGTCCTGGCCCTGCCGGACCCGGATTTCCGGACCCGGGACCTTGCCATTGAAGGACCAAACGGCGGTCTTGGGATGGGACCGGCCTGCCAGCGATGCCATGCCGGGCCCGGTTCTGATGCGAAATTGGGCTGGGGTCGCGGCGGCCCAGGACTTGGGCCGGGGGACTGCCGCCGCCACAAGGGCGCCGCCGGTGGTGGTAAGGAATGACCGCCGTGAGAACGCTGGCAAATTCATGTTCGGTATGATGTCCATCCAAGGCCCATGAAGGCCTGATTCCGTTGAATGTCCCCTGAGTGGGACCGGCCTAAGCCGCCTTGGCGATGACGCCGTTGATCAGAAGACCGCCTTCGCCGGCGCCGACTTTCACATTTTCGCCGTCGGTGATCTTGCCTTCCAGGATCAGGGTCGCCAACGGGTCCTGCAAATAGCGCTGCAGCGCCCGCTTCAAGGGTCTTGCGCCATAGACCGGGTCATAACCGGCGTCGGCCAGCCACGATCGGGCGCCCTCGTCGAGATCGAGGGTGATCTTGCGGTCTGCCAGCATCTGTTGCACCCGGTCGAGCTGGATATCGACGATGCGGCCCATATGGGCGCGGCTGAGATGGTGGAACAGCAGGATTTCATCGATGCGGTTTAGGAATTCAGGACGGAAGGCGGCACGCACCACCTCCATAACCGGCTCGCGCACCGCCGATGTGTCCTCGCCTTCGGCCTGCTGGGCGATGATGTCGCTGCCGAGATTGGAGGTGAGCACGATCAAGGTGTTGCGGAAATTGACGGTGCGGCCATGGCCGTCGGTGAGGCGGCCGTCGTCCAGCACCTGCAAAAGAATGTTGAAGACGTCAGGATGGGCCTTCTCAATCTCGTCGAACAGGATGACCTGATAGGGCCGGCGCCGCACCGCCTCGGTCAGGGCGCCGCCTTCGTCATAGCCGACATAGCCCGGCGGCGCACCGATGAGGCGGGCCACCGAATGCTTTTCCATATATTCCGACATGTCGACGCGGATCATGGCGGTTTCGTCGTCGAACAGGAATTCGGCCACCGCCTTGCACAGTTCGGTCTTGCCGACGCCGGTGGGGCCGAGAAAGATAAACGACCCCATGGGCCGGTTGGGGTCCTGGAGGCCGGCGCGGTGGCGGCGCACCGCATTGGCGATGGTGGTGACGGCATCGCCCTGGCCGACCACGCGGCGCTCCAAGTTTTCCTCCATGTTGAGGAGCTTGTCGCGCTCGCCTTCCAGCATTTTGTCGACCGGGATCCCGGTCCACCGCGACACCACCGTGGCGATGTCGGACGCCGTGACCTCTTCGTTGAGCATGCGCCCGGCGCCGGTGGCCTCGGAGGCTTGAATCTTGTTCTCGAGCTCGGGGATGATGCCGTACGTCAACTCCCCGGCACGGGCGAGGTCGCCCTGGCGCTCGACGATCTCGAGTTCGCCACGGGCCTGATCAAGCTGCTCCTTGAGCTTGTGGGCTCCAGACAGCTTCTGTTTTTCCGCCTGCCACTCCGCGGTCAAATCCGCCGATTGGCTTTCCAGGCCCTTGAGCTCGCCTTCGATGTTCTTGAGACGATCCTTGGAGGCCGTGTCGCTTTCCTTCTTCAGGGCTTCGCGCTCGATCTTGAGCTGGATGATGCGGCGGTCAAGCTCGTCGATCTCCTCGGGCTTGGAATCGACTTCCATGCGCAACCGGCTTCCGGCCTCGTCCACCAGGTCGATGGCCTTGTCGGGGAGAAAGCGGTCGGTGATATAGCGGTTCGACAGCGTCGCCGCCGACACCAGGGCGCCGTCGGTGATGCGCACCCCATGGTGCAGTTCGTATTTTTCCTTGAGGCCGCGGAGAATGGAGATGGTGTCCTCGACATTGGGTTCGGCGACGAAGACAGGCTGGAAGCGCCGCGCCAGCGCCGCGTCCTTTTCGATGTGCTTGCGGTATTCGTCCAGCGTCGTCGCGCCGACGCAATGGAGTTCGCCACGGGCCAGCGCCGGCTTGAGCATGTTCGAAGCGTCCCTGGCGCCTTCCGCGGCGCCGGCACCGATCAGGGTGTGGAGCTCGTCGATGAACAGCACGACCTCGCCCTTGGTTGCCGAGATCTCCTGCAGCATGGCCTTGAGGCGCTCTTCGAACTCGCCGCGGTATTTGGCCCCGGCGATCAGCGCGCCGAGATCGAGCACCAGGAGCTCCTTCTGCTTCAGGCTTTCCGGCACGTCGCCCTTGACGATGCGCTGGGCCAGGCCTTCGGCCATGGCGGTCTTGCCGACGCCGGGCTCGCCGATCAACACCGGATTGTTCTTGGTGCGCCGTGACAGCACCTGGATGATGCGGCGGATTTCCTCGTCGCGGCCGATCACGGGGTCGAGCTTGCCCTCGCGTGCCGCCGCGGTCAGGTTGGTGGTGTATTTTTCGAGAGCCTGGTAGCTATCCTCCGCCGAGGCGCTGTCGGCCTTGCGGCCCTTGCGCACGGCTTCGATGGCGTGGCCCAGTTGCTCGGCGGTGACCCCGGCCAGTTCAAGAATTCGGGCAATATTGGTGCCGGCAGCAAGCACCGCGGCCAGCAAAATCCGTTCCACGGTGACGAAGCTGTCGCCCGCCTTCTCGGCAATTTTCTCCGCCTCGGTCAACAGACGGCCGGTCTCGGTCGCCAGGAAGACCTCGCCGGCGCCGGCGCCTTCGACCTTGGGCAATTTGGCCAATTCGGCGTCCAGCGCGCCCGAGAGTTTGGCACTGTCGCCACCGGCGGAAGCGATCAGCTTGGCACCAAGCCCGTCCTTGTCCCGCAGCAGAACCGAGACAAGATGTTCCGGTGTGATCTGCTGATGGTTCATGCCCTGGGCCAGGGCCTGGGCGGCTTGAAGAAAACCGCGCGAACGTTCGGTCAATTTCTCGAATTCCATCGCTTGCCGCTCCAAAGCCGTGAGGCCGAGGGGAAAAAACCCTTAAATATCTAGGGGTAGGTGTCTATATGGGGTGATTTTTCGGTGGCGCAAGGCCGTTCAGGCCTTGAAAAGCGAGCCGATCAGGTTGCGGCGGAGTCTCCGGAATCCGGGGTTTCGGACTTGGTGTCGGCCTCGTCACTTGTGGCCTTGTCAGCCGCCTTGTCAGCCGCCTTGTCAGAGGCCTTATCAGCGCCATTGTCCGGCTTGGCATCGGCCTTCTCGACAGGCTGTGTGCTGGGCTGGGTATCGGGCTGGATGGGGGGCTGTTGCCCATTGGGCTGGGTGCTGGGTTGGTTGCCGCCGCGATCCATCGCCTGGGTGGAGCCATTTGCGGGCTGGCCTTGGGCAGGCTGGCTGCCATTGACCGCATCGCCGGCGCTGGGTTGCTTGGCGCCGTCGTTGCTCTGCCTGGGATTGCTGAGACGGTAATAATGCTCGGCATGCTGAAAGTAGTTTTCAGCGGCAATGCGGTCGCCTGAGGTCAGCGCGTCCCGGGCAAGGGTGAGATACTTCTCGGCCACCTGACCCGCGGAGCCCCGTACCTTCACATCGGGACCATTGCTGTCAAAGCTATGTTGTTTCGATGAAGAGTGCGCCTTGTTGCGGCCGTTACGGTTGCGCGAGCGCCTGGAGTTGGTGACTTGTCTCATTCTACCGGTTTTTGCATGTGTAAATGTGTTAGCGGATCCGAATTGCGTTATTCGCTTACTCTTTGCGGCCCCAGCTTATGACCGGCTCGGAGCTTTTAAGGATAGACTATCGGGATCCAAGAACGCAGAGGCATCCTCTAACGTTCTTCCCGAAACCTAGACGGGAACGCATCCAATGCCAACTACTTTTTTCACCAGAAGGTTACCTTAGTGTTAATTTTTTACAGCTTTTGCAATGATGCAACGGTTTTGACCGCCCAGATCCTTGCGTCGCGCACTTTCAACCAGGCCATGGCGGGCCAAAATCGTGGCCACCGCGGTGGCCTGACCAAAGCCGATCTCGATGACCAAGGTGCCCCCGGGGACTAAGCGGCGCAGGAGACCCGGCACCATTTCGCGATAGCATTGAAGACCGTCGGGGCCGCCGGAAAGGGCCAGTTTCGGCTCATATTGCGCCACCTCCGGGGCCAAGGCGCCGATCTCGTCCTCGGGGATATAGGGGGGATTGGCGACGATCACATCGAAGCTGCCGTCAAGGCCCCGCACCCAATCGCCAATGTGGAATTCCGCCCGGCCCGCCAGTCCCAGCGCCTGGGCGTTGGCTTTTGCCACCTCCAGGGCCATGGCGGATTTATCTATGCCGAGGCCAGTGGCGTTGTGGCGTTCATGCAACAAAGCCAGCAACAGACACCCCCCTCCGGTGCCGAGATCGAGAATTCGGTAGCGGCCGTCGGGCTTCGGCAAAACCTCGAGGGCGGCCTCGATCAGGGTTTCGGAATCGGGCCGCGGCACCAATGTGTCGGCGGTGACGGTGAAATCAAGGCTCCAGAACTCTCTGGCGCCGAGGATATGCGCCACCGGCTCACGGGCACAGCGGCGGCCGAGAACATCCCCAAGCAGCATGAGTTCCCCCGGCGCCAACTGCCGTTCGGGATGGCCAAACACCGCATCCCGGCCGATGCCGAGGGCGGCGCCGATGAGCAGGCGGGCCTCGGCGCGGGCGTGGCAGATGCCGGCGCGGCGCAAGCGCTCCGCGGCGTGGTCCAAGGTGGTGGCAATGGTGGCGGTGGCGGTGGCAATGGTGGTCATGACACCTCCGCCAAACGGCTGGCCTGATCCTCGGCGATCAGCGCTTCGATGACCTCGTCCAGCGCCTCGCCTTCCATGACCTTGTCGATCTTGTGCATGGTCAGGCCGATGCGGTGGTCGGTGACCCGGCCCTGGGGAAAGTTGTAGGTGCGAATCCGTTCCGAGCGATCGCCCGAGCCGACTTGGCTTTTGCGCGCCGCCGCGCGTTCCGCGTCCTTCTCGTTACGCATGTGGTCGTAAATCCGCGCCCTGAGCACCTTCATGGCCTTGGCCTTGTTCTTGTGCTGCGATTTCTCGTCCTGCTGCTGGACCACGATGCCGGTCGGCAGGTGCGTGATGCGCACGGCGCTGTCGGTGGTGTTGACCGACTGGCCACCGGGCCCGGACGCGCGGAAGATGTCGATGCGCACATCCTTGTCGGCGATATCGACATCGACCTCCTCGGCCTCGGGCAGCACCGCCACCGTCGCCGCCGAGGTGTGGATGCGCCCGCTGGCCTCGGTCTTCGGCACCCTTTGGACCCGGTGGACGCCGGATTCGAATTTGAGGCGCGCGAACACGCCGCGGCCCGAAATCGTGGCGCTGCCCTCCTTGATGCCGCCGATATTGTTTTCCGACAGGCCAAGGACCTCGAAGCGCCAGCGGTGAATTTCGGCATAGCGCTGATACATGCGGAACAGTTCGGCGGCGAACAATGCCGCCTCGTCGCCGCCGGTGCCGGCCCTGACCTCGATGATGGCGTTGCGTTCGTCGGCCTCGTCCTTGGGCAGAAGCAGAACCTTGAGATCATTTTCAAGCTCCGGCACCTGGGTCTTGAGGTCGCGGAACTCCTCTTCCGCCATCGCCCGGACCTGTTCGTCCCCACCGTCCTCGGTGATCAGCTCCGCCAGGTCCTGAAGCTCGCTCTGAACCTTGCGCAGCTTCTCGATGCCTTCGACCACCGGGGTGAGGTCCGAATATTCCTTGGACAGACGCGCGAGTTCCTTGGGGTCGGTACCGCCCGCGACCGCCATGTCATCGCTCAATTGCTGATAGCGGGCTATCACATGGTCCAAATTTTGATCCAAACTCACGAACTCACTCCTCGGGTTTCTTGGTTTCGTCCGCCGCCGCCTCGGCCGCACCCATGGCGAACAGCTTCCGCAACAGCCGCTCCAGGCCACCCGGCGCCGCATCGGGGTTACCGGCGCCGGCCTCAAGCGCCGCATCCCTCAGCGCCTGGGAGGGGGCATGCAGCAGCCGGTTGATCAGCAGTCTCGTCGCCTCATTGGCATCGGCCCCGGGATTGTCCGCCAGAACCTGGGAGCGGACATCTTCGAAGTGGCCACGGATGGCCACCAAGGTCGGAACCGCATCCCGCGCCGAAGCGCCTTGGCTGAACCGCGCGACCTCCTCATGAACGATATCCCAGGCGCGGGCCGCCGCCGCCTCCCGCTTCTCGCGGCCTTCGGTGGCGATGCGCTCGAGGTCATTGAGACCGTAGAGAAAGGCCTCGTCAAGACGGTCGACCACGGGGTCGATATCCCCCGGTATCGCGGCATCGACGAGAAAGATCGGCCGGTGACGGCGCCGGTGCAGCGCCTCGCGAACCATATCGGCGGAGATGACATAGTTGCCCCGGCCGACGGCGCTCAACAATATATCGGCATCGCTGAGGGTCAGCGCAAGGAGGGCGAACGGCGCCACATGGCACGAGAAGCGCCGCGCCATGGCTTCCGCCCGCCGTGAAACCGAATCCGTCACTATCAGCTGGGTAAGCCCGGCATCCATCAGCTTCGCCGCCACCAGATCGCCCATCTCTCCACCGCCGACGATCAGCGCCGTGGCGCGGCCTAGATCGCCATGCACGTCCTTGGCGACCTGAACCGCGGCGGCGGCAATCGAGACCGCGCTTTGCCCGATCATGGTTTCGGAGCGCGCCCGTTTGGCGGCGGCGAACGCCGCCTGCATGATGCGGTCGAGCTCGGCGCCCATCATCTGGGCGTCCTGGGCGATGCGGTAGCTGGTCTTGACCTGGCCGAGCACCTGGGGCTCTCCGATGACCAGACTTTCGAGCGAAGCCGCGACCGCGAACATGTGCTCGAGGGCTTCTTCGCCTTCGAGCACGAACAACTGCCCCGCCAAGGCGTCACCGCCGAGGCCCGAAGCCTCGCCAAGGGCCGCTTCGATGATCCTTGCGGCATCGGCGCGTTGGGGGTGGAGCGTCGCCACCTCGGTGCGGTCGCAGGTCGACATCACCAAGGCCTGATCCAGGCCCCCGGCCCCGAGCTTGCCCAGAAACGCAGCCAAAGCGTCTTCCTCCATGAACAGGCCGTCGCGCACCGCGAGGGAACTGGAGCCGTGGCTGGCGCCCATCACCACCAATTGGTTCGGTGGTGGCGGCGCGGATTTCCGCGGATCAACCGCCATCGTCCAAAACCCTAACTACCGGTAAGGGGCGAGGCGATCTCCAAGCTCGGAGAGCGGGACCTCAACCTGTTCGCCGCTATCAAGATCGCGCAAGGTGGCGGCATCGCGCGCCAACTCATCCTCACCCATGATGATGGCACAGCTTGCGCCCAGCTTATTGGCGCGCTTGAGCCGGCGCGTCAGGTTGCCGCTGTAACCGATATCGACGGTGAAGCCGTCGTGACGCAGCTTTTGCGTTAATTGCATGGCCGGGCGCCCCGCGCCATTGCCGACCGGAACGACGGCGATGAGTTTTGGTCCCGGCGGCGGGTCATTGGTCAACATCGACATGCGGTCGATGCCGGCGGCCCAGCCAACCCCGGGGGTTGCGGGGCCGCCCATGATCTCGACCAGACCGTCATAGCGGCCACCCGCCAGCACCGTACCCTGGGCGCCGAGGTCCTCGGTGGTGAATTCGAAGGCGGTGTGGCAATAGTAATCGAGGCCGCGCACCAGCCGGGGATTGAGGCTATAGGCCAACGGGATGGCGTCGAGCCCGGCCTTGACCTCGGCGAAGAAATCCACCGCCGCCGCGGTCAGATGGTCCGGGAAGATCGGCGCGCCGGCAATGATGCGCTTATCGCCCTCATTCTTGGAATCGAGGATGCGCAACGGATTGTTTTCGAGCCGGGTGCGGCTGTCCTCGGATAGCTCATCGCGGTAGTCGCTGAGATATTCGACCAGGACACGGCGATAGGCGTCACGGCTTTCGGTATCGCCAAGGGTGTTGAGTTCGAGGGTGGTTTTTTCGAGCACGCCCAATTCATCGAGGATATGGCCGGCAAGGGCGATGACCTCAACGTCGCCCTGGGGCGTCGCCACCCCCAAGAGCTCGACGCCGATCTGGTGGAACTGGCGCAACCGCCCCTTTTGGGGCCGTTCATGCCGGAACATGGGACCCTGATAGAAAAATTTGAGCGGCAGATTCTGGGAGAGGCCTTCCGAGATCAGGCAGCGGGCGACCCCCGCGGTGCCTTCGGGCCGCAGCGTGATCTCGTCGCCGCCGCGGCTGGAGAAGCTGTACATCTCCTTGGTGACGATGTCCGAGGTGTCGCCGAGGGTGCGCTTGAACACCTCGGTGAACTCGAAGATCGGGGTCGATATCTCACCGTAACCGTATTGGCCGGCAATGACGCGCGCGGTTTCGGAGATGTGGCGGTGACGCCCGCTTTGCTCGGGCAGAATGTCATGGGTGCCGCGGACAGGCTGCAAGGAAGGCAAATTTAAATCCTAGCTTACGATACGGCGACGATGGGTTGGCCGTCCCCGGTTGCGGACCCATCCCCACTGGCCTTCGCGGCTTCGATCTCGGCGGCTTTCTCCTCGATCAGGGCGACCAGATGATCGAGTATATCCTCGTCGTTGAGTTTGTGGTCGGGGATGCCGGCGACATAGACCATGTGGGTGCCGTTGCCGCCGCCGGTGAGCCCGATATCGGTCTCGCGCGCCTCGCCGGGGCCGTTGACGACACAGCCGATCACCGACACCGTCATCGGCGTGGTGATGTGGCTGAGGCGTTTCTCCAGAAGCTCGACCGTCTTGATCACTTCGAACTGTTGGCGGGCGCAGGATGGGCACGAAATCAGATTGATGCCACGATGGCGCAGACCCAGCGCTTTCAGCATTTCAAAGCCGGCATGAACCTCCTCGACCGGATCGGCGGAAAGCGACACCCGGATGGTATCGCCGATTCCCGCCCACAACAGCATGCCCATGCCGATGGCGGATTTCACCGTGCCGGTGCGCAACCCGCCCGCCTCGGTAATGCCGAGATGGAGCGGATAGTCGCAGGCTTCCGCCAGCCCCTGATAGGCCGCCGTGGCGAGGAACAGATCGGACGCCTTGACGCTGATCTTGAATTCGAAGAAATCGTTGTCTTCCAGAAGTTTTACCGAGTTCAATGCGCTTTCGATCATGGCTTCGGGACAGGGCTCGCCATATTTCTCCAGCAGATCACGCTCCAGCGAGCCGGCATTGACGCCGATACGGATGGCGCAATTGTTGTCCTTTGCCGCCTTCACCACTTCGGCGACGCGCTCATCGGCGCCGATATTGCCGGGATTGATCCGAAGACACGCGGCGCCGGCGGCGGCGGCCTCGATGGCGCGCTTGTAATGGAAATGGATATCGGCGACCACCGGGACTTCGACGGCGGCGACGATCTGTTTCAGTGCCGCGGTCGAATCCTCATCGGGACACGACACCCTGACGATATCGGCGCCGGCGGCGGTCGCGCGCTCAATCTGTTCCACCGTCGCCTTGACATCGGTGGTCAAGGTGTTGGTCATGGTCTGAACCGTGACCGGCGCGTCGCCACCCACCGCAACCTTACCGACATGGATCTGCCGGGATCGGCGGCGGGTGATATCGCGGTAGGGCCGAACGCTCATGGTGTCACTCCGGATTGGCGGGAATGGCAATTATAAACCAATCCCCCACAGGCCTAAAGTGCGCACGAAGATATTGAATTTCAACATATTTTCGAATGTCTGGGGCGGCTTTCATTCGGCGACCGCCGTTCCCGCCACAAGGCGTTCGGGGTCGAGCAGGACCCGGCGGCGCACCACCCCGAACAAGCCGATCGGCGCCACCACCTTGCCATCCACCAGGATATCGAGGGCACCGGCATTTCCCGTCATCAGCCGGAGCCCCTTGAGATTGGGCACCCGATAGCTGTCACCGGCGCGAAGAATCCGCGTGATCAGCAATGTGTTGTTGGCTTCCCGAACCTGTATCCAGCTATCGCTTTTGGCGCGCACCGTGATGCGCGAGGCGGTGTTTCCGGCGCCGTAAGCCCGCGCGTCCGGGGGTGGCGCCGCGGCGTCGCGGGGCACTTCGGGAACCGCGGGCAACGCCGCCACTTCAGGTGTGGGTGCGGGTGGGACCGTTACCGTTGGCGGCGATGGCACCGGATCGGGCGCGGCAATGATCGTCACCGGCGATGCCACCGGAGATGGCACCGGATCGGGCACGGCAGTGATCGTCACCGGCGATGGCGCCGGAGATGGCACCGGATCGGGCGCGGCGATGATGACGGGCGGTTTTACCGGAGCCGGTGTTTTCGCCGCGGCGGTCTCCACCGGTTTCGGAGGCGCCGGTTTCGGGGGCTCCGATTTCGGTGGCTCCGATTTCGGTGTTGCGGTTTGGCTTGTCGGGGTTTCCGCTACGACCGGTGTTCCCACCGCCGCCGCTGCCGGGGTCTTGGAGGCAAGTGCCTCGGAGGGCGGGGTGGCTGACATGTCTGCGACCTTTGGTTCTTCGCCTTGCTTGGCGTCGTCCCCGGCGATCAAACTCATCAGCCGCTCGGGGACCTTGGGCACGAGATCGGCGATATCGATATCGTTGGCCGAGTAAAAGTACCAGCCGCCATAGGCAACGATGGCAAGGAAAGCCGAAACCAGAAGAATTGCCCCACCGGGAATCCGGGCCTCGGCAACCGGCTCCGGGAAGGAAAGCCGTGTGGTGCGGTAGATCCCCGCGGCTTCGTCCTTGAAACGCTCGATCACGGTGACGGGATCGAGTCCGAGTTGGACGGCATAGCCTCGGACGAAGCCGAGCGCATAGGTGGCGCCGGGAAGATCATCGAAGCGGCCCTCTTCGATGGCCTCAAGATAGGTGTAACGGATATTCAGAACCGAGGCGATCTGGCGCAGGTCCAGGCCAAGCCCTTCCCGCGCCGCGCGCAGGTCCGCGCCGATGGCGGATTCCGACCGTTCGGCAAAAATTTGCCGGCTACGCCCGGTGGATTGACCATTGCCATCGGATGGCCGATCCGGTGGTTGCGCCCCACGCGCCATATCTTAGCACCTCTACCCCGATGCCGAACCCATGGGGAACCCAGACATGAGATGCCCCCCTATGGTTTCGGCCTGTTGGCCAAGAAATAAAACAGTTAGCAAAATCCCCATCTGGGGACAATTAATTATATCCAATTATACGACGACATTGTGGTCCTTGGCGAAGGCGCGCAGCTTGTCCCTGAGGCTGTGATCGGGAAGCACCAGCAGATGGTCCAAATACAGGCTGAGGGACTCCAAATGGAGGCTGCGGGCCATGGTCTTGACCGGCCCGACGGCAAGCGGCGACATCGAGATGCTGCGGAAGCCGATGCCGACCAGGGCCATGGCATCAAGCGGCCGGCCCGCCATTTCCCCGCACAGCGCCAACGGGACGCCGGCGGCTTCGCACTGGACGACCAGCGAACTCAACAACTTAAGCACGGTCGGCGACAGCTCGTCATAGCGGCCGGCGAGGCGGGGATTGCCGCGGTCGGTGGCGAACAGAAACTGGAACAGATCATTGCTGCCGACCGAGAGGAAATCCACCTTGGGAAGCAACGCCGGCAGCTGGAACAACAGCGACGGAACCTCGAGCATGGCGCCGATGCGCAGTTCTTCGGGGATCGGACTGCCGCGGGCGCGTTCGCGTTCGATCTCCATATCCAGGATTACCCGCGCCTTATCGAACTCGGCGATCTCGGCGATCATCGGGAACATGATATGCAAGGCCTTGCCGTCCGCCGCCCGCAACAGCGCCCGGACCTGGCTGCGCAGCATCGCTGGACGGTCCAAGCTGATGCGGATGGCGCGCCAGCCCATGGCCGGGTTCTCGTCCGGGACCCGATCAAAATAGGGCAACAGCTTGTCACCCCCCACATCCAAGGTGCGGAACACCACCGGCTTGGCGCCGGCGTGGTCGAAAATCTTGCGGTAAAGATCAATCTGGGCCTCGACGTCCGGGTAGGTCGACCGCACCATGAAGGAGATTTCGGTTCGGCACAGGCCGATGCCGTCGGCGCCTGTCTCATTCATATGCGACGCGTCGATCTCGAGACCGGCATTGATGTTGAGGGATATGCGCACGCCATCGCGGGTGACGGCGGGCTCATCACGGATCGCGGCATAGGCGATTTCGCGCTCGGCCCGGGCACGCATGCTGTCGCCGAAGGCCTGTTGGATATCGTCGGCGGGGCGGATGAAGAGCTGGGCGTTGTCAGCATCGACGATGATCGGATCAAGGTTCTCGATCTTGCGCAGCACATCCTTGACCAACCCCAGAACCGGGATTCCGAGGGCGCGGGCAACGATACAGACATGGGCGGTATGTGACCCCTCCTCAAGGACCAGCGCGCGCAAATGCCCGGGATCGTAATCCAACAGTTCGCCGGGCCCCATATTGCGTGACACCAGCACCACATCATCGGGCAGCTCGGCGATGGCAACGCCATTGTTGCCATTGCTGAGCTGCTGCAACAGGCGGATGGCGAGGCCGTCGAGGTCATGGAGGCGTTCGCGCAAATAGGGATCGTTCACCTGGCTCATCCGCGCGCGGGTGTTCTCGCGGATCTGCTGGACCGCGGCTTCGGCGGTGATCCCGGTCTTGATGGCATCGCGGATGCGGCCCAGCCAGCCGGTATCGGCGGCAATCATGCGGTAGGCCTCGAGCACGTCGCGGTGCTCGCCACCGGCGGAAAGACTGCCGCCGGTCATGGCCTCGTCGAAAGCGCTGTGCATTTTCGCCATGCCATCATCAAGCCGGTCCAGTTCGGCCTCGGGGTCTTCGGCGACGATCTGGCGAATGGAGATGTCGGGCTGATGCAGCAGCGCCCGGCCCATGGCGAGACCGGCATTGAGGGTCACCCCTTCGAGCCGCACCGGCAGCGAAGCATTTCCTTCGGCCGGCAGGCGTTCCTCGGGGCTGACCAGTTCGCCACTGGCCACCAGCTCGGCGAGCACCATGGCGGTGATCTGCAGGGCCTCGACTTCCTCTTCGGTATATTGGCGGCGGGTCTTGTTCTGGACCACGAGAACGCCGACCACGCGGCCGCCGCGCAGGATCGGCACCCCCATCAGGGAATGATAGATCTCCTCGCCGGTTTCGGGCCGGTAGGCGAAAGCGGAATGGGACTGGGCATCGGAAAGATTGAGGGGACTGGCATGGGCCGCGATCTCGCCGACCAGACCCTCGCCGACCCTGAGCCGGGTCTGATGGACGGCCTCGATCTTGAGGCCCTCGGTGGCGAACAGTTCAAGCACCTCGCCGGCGCGCAGGATATAGATCGAACAGACTTCCGCCACCATATCGGCGGCGATGACCTTGACCACCTGATTGAGGCGTTCCTGGGCGGAATCCGAACCCGCCATCACGTCGCGAAGTCGTCGTAGAAGCCGGCGCGGCCCGATCAAGCCTGCGCTGGGAGACTTCATTCCGCGGCCTCGGTCCGCCCGTCGGTCACCAGGAGCTCGACCGCCTGGGCGATCAGGTCCTCGATGATTTCCGCCACGGGCTGCTCACATTCAACCATGCCGACACTCTGGCCCGCCATCATCGAGCCGCCATCGACGTCGCCGTCGATCGCCGCCCGGCGCAAAGCGCCGGCCCAGAACTGCTCGATCTCCAATTGTGCCGATTTCTGGTCCAGCTTGCCTTCGCGGTACTTGGCAATGACCTCACGCTGGGTCTCCATGAATAGCTCGGTCGCCTTGTTGGCCAGGGCGCGCACCGGAATCACCGCGAACTTCGGATCCAACTGCACCGAGAGCACGGCGTCACGGGCGCTGGCACGGATGAAGGCCTTCTTGAAATTGGCATGGGCAATGGATTCCGTGGCACAGACGAAACGGGTGCCGAGCTGCACCCCGGACGCCCCCATGTCCAGATAGCCCAGGATGGCCTCGCCGCGGCCGATGCCACCGGCGACGAAAACCGGCACATCGCTGACCACGGGCAGGATTTCCTGGGCCAACACGCCGGTTGAGACCGGACCGGTGTGACCGCCCGCCTCCATGCCCTCGATGACCAGCGCATCGACACCGAGGCGCAACAGCCTCTTGGCGATGACCGCGGCCGGGGCAAAACAGATGACCTTGACGCCGCCATCCTTGAGGCGCTTGACCGCGGCGGCCTTGGGCAGCCCGCCGGCAAGCACGACATGGGACACCTTGTGGTCGATGCAGACATCGATCAGGGTTTCGAGCTCGGGGTGCATGGTGATGAGATTGACGCCGAAAGGTCTCAAAGTCTTGGCGAAAGTGGCCTCGATCTCCTGCGCCAGACCCGCCGGCGGCATCGCACCGCAGGCGATGACGCCGAAGCCGCCGCCGTTGGACAGCGCCGACACCAGGTTGCTTTCCGAGAGCCAGGTCATGGCGCCGCCCATGATGGCGGTGGGCGTGCCGAGAAATTCCCGCCCCCTCCGCCATAGGGCATCGAGCCGCGCACGGGCTGCGGAGGACTCCATGGTCTCAGACAGCGTCCAAATCGTAGGCGCTGTGCAGCGCCCTGAGCGCAAGTTCTGTGTATTCCTCGGCAATGAGAACGCTGACCTTGATTTCAGAGGTGGTGATGACCTTGATGTTGATGCCCTTCTCAGCCAGGGTGCCGAACATGACCTGAGCCACCCCGGCATGGCTGCGCATGCCGACGCCAATCACGGAAACCTTGACCACGTCGGGATCGGGCAGCAACGCTGTGTAGCCAAGCTCGGCCTTCTTGCCCTCGAGCACCTTCATGGCCGGCTCCAAATCCGCCTTGGTCACCGTGAAGGTGAGATCGGTGGTGCTGCCATCCTCGGAAACATTCTGGACAATCATGTCGACATTGATGTTGGCATCCGCCAACGGACCGAAAATATTGGCGGCAACGCCGGGTTTGTCCGGGACATGGCTCAAGGTGATTTTCGCTTCGTCACGGGAATAGGTAATGCCACTGACCAGTTCTTGTTCCACGATTTCTTCCTCATCAACCACTAAGGTTCCGGGCCCATCATTAAAGCTGGAAAGCACCTGCAGGCGAACGCCATGTTTCATGGCGAGCTCGACCGAGCGGGTATGAAGCACACGGGCCCCCAGCGAGGCCATTTCGAGCATTTCTTCATAGGTGATTTTATCCAGCTTGCGGCCCTTGGCAACGATCCGCGGATCGCAGGTATAGACGCCATCGACATCGGTGAAGATGTCGCAACGCTCGGCGCCTAACGCCGCAGCCAACGCAACCGCGGAAATATCCGAACCGCCACGGCCAAGCGTGGTGATGCGGCCATGCTCGTCCATTCCTTGGAATCCGGCGACCACCGGGACTTCGCCGTCGGCGAACACGCGTTCGAGCTTTTCGGTGTCAAATTTCTCGATGCGGGCCCTGCCATGGACATTGTCGGTGGTGATGGGGATTTGCCAGCCCAGCCAGGACCGCGCCTTGACCCCCAACCCCTGAAGCGCCATGGCCATCAGGCCGCTGGTCACCTGCTCGCCGGACGCGACAATGACGTCATATTCATTGAGGGCGCCCTGGTCGGAAATCTCACTGGCCCATTCCACCAGCTGATTGGTGACGCCGGCCATGGCGGACACCACGACGGCGACCTGGTTGCCGCCATCTAGCTCCGCCTTGACCCTTTGGGCCAACGACTTGATTCGCCCGGTATCGGCAAGCGAGGTGCCGCCGAATTTTTGCACGATCAGTGCCATCACCATTGTCCTGGTTATAGGCGAGCCGGCCGGAAAAATTGTGAAATTCACACCAGCCCCTTGCCGCGCCGAGGGCGCGTATACATACTCTGTTGGCGAATGACAGACAAGCCCGGCCAAATGGCGAAAATGCAAGCCCGAGACACCGAAACGGCCCAGGACAAGGCCGCCCCTGGCGGCTCCACCGATCAGGCGGAAATCGCCCGTTTCGCGGCGATGGCGGACGAATGGTGGGACCCCCATGGCAAATTCCGGCCCCTCCATCGCCTCAATCCAACCCGCCTGGGCTTTATCCGCGACCAAATATGCGGCCATTTTGCCCGCGACCGGGCCAAGCACGCCCCCCTCAAAGGCTTGGCTATCCTCGATGTCGGCTGCGGCGGCGGATTGCTCACCGAACCCATGGCGCGGCTCGGCGGCCAAGTCACCGGTATCGATCCCGGCGAGAAAGTGATCAATGTCGCCCGTGCCCATGCCAGCGATATGGGCCTTGATATCGACTACCGGCCAACCACCGCCGAGGCCGTGGCGCGGGCTGGCGAGCGTTTCGATATCGTCCTCAATATGGAGGTGCTGGAACATGTCGCCGATGCGCCTAGCTTCCTCAATAGCTGCGTTTCGGCCCTCAAGCCCGGCGGCGCCATGGTGGTGGCGACCCTCAACCGCACCATCACGTCATATGCCTGCGCCATCGTCGGCGCCGAATATGTGCTGCGCTGGTTGCCGCGCGGCACCCACCAATGGCACAAATTCGTGCGCCCCGCCGAATTGCGCATGATGCTGGAAACCTACGGCATGGAAATCCGGGATGTCACCGGCGTCACCTACAACCCGTTGGCCGACAGCTGGAAGCTTTCGGCGGACCTGGCGGTCAATTACATGGCCTTCGCGGTCAAGGGCCGATGACGTCGCCCACGCCCTTGGCCGGTCACCGCAACGCCGAGCGCTTGTGGCACTTTCCCCCGGCGAAATAACGCTTTAGGTAAGAATGGGGCTATCTGGACTGAGCCAGGGCGCCCTGGACGAATTCGGGCAATTCGGAATTGAATCCCTTGATCTGCCACTGGATGACTTCGAGCTGGCGTTCGATCAGCGCCAACTGCTGCTGGAAGCTTTGCTCGAGATGTTGTTCCTCGGCCTCGGTGAGGAGAAAACAGATGCGGAGCTCGTGATCGGCGATATCGGCCTGGGGCTGGTGGACCGAGTACATGGCGGGACGGCACTGGAACATGATTTCTTCGCCGGTGATGGGAATGGCGATGGTCACCGCCTTCATGGGCGGAACCTCACCGGAAGGGTTGGCCTGCTTGGCCTCGGCGGCATCGAGGGCGCGCTCATCCAGGAAATAGCATTTGTCGATCACCATGGCCGGCTCCGCGATGGCAAAGCGCGTCACCAGGGATTGGGCAAGTTCCGAGTTGCCGGCCTTGAGCGCGTCGGAGTCGAGGGCTTCGATGGCCTGGTTGATCTGGCGGTGCCGCGCCTGGAAGACCTCATTGAGGTCTTGGCCTGAAAACAGATACGAGCCTGTGGTGAACATTCAGATCCGATGGCGTTCTCAGGCGTACTGGCTCAGGCGTCCTGGCGTGGCAGGTGCGGCAATTGGCGGATATCGACGCCCTCTTCGGTAAGCTCTTTGGCTTCCGTCTTGGTGGCCTCGCCATAGATGCCGCGCTTTTCCACCTCGCCATAATGAATTTTGCGCGCCTCTTCGGCGAATTTATCGCCGACGTCGTCGCAATTGTCGCGCACATGGCGGTGCAGTTCCTCGAGCACCCGCATGGCCATTCCCCCCTCGGCCTGGGAGGCGTCGGCGCTGCGCCGGGGCGCGAGGCGTGGCGCCATCGGCGCCTTTACGACATCGCCGCCACCACAAACCGGGCAGGCAATCTCGCTGGCGGCGCTTTGGGCCTCGAAGTTGGCGCTGTCGCGGAACCAGGCTTCGAACTCATGGTCCTGGGCGCATTTGAGATCGAACAAGATCATTCTTATATCCGGCGTATAATCCTATAAATTTCCTGCTCTTCGGAGCATAACGGAACCACAAGTCCTATGGATATAACAATATATATATCGGCCGATGAGCCCTGCAAACAAGTCCAGCCATGATTCCACCCCGGCCGGGGACAACCACCATTCCTCGGAGCCCTCCCCCTGGGTCGAACGTTTCGCGCCGCTGATCATTGAGGCGGCTGGCAATGGCAAGGCCTGGGCCCTCGATATCGCCTGTGGCGGCGGGCGCCACACCAGGCTGTTGGCGAGCCTCGGCGCAAATGTCATGGCCATCGACCGCGATGTCACGGAACTTGGCGATCTCAAGGCACGCGATGACGTGGAGATTGTCGAGGCCGACCTGGAAACCCCACAAAACGGGTCCTATGGCCTGCCCATCGGGGAGCACTGTTTTGACGGTATTGTCATCGCCAATTATCTGTTCCGGCCCCTGTTTCCTGCGATTTTCGCCGCCCTCAAACCCGGTGGCATCCTGATCTATGAGACCTTCGCCACCGGCAACGAGACCATCCGCCGGCCGCGCAATCCCGACCATCTTTTGACCCGTGGTGAGCTCTTGGAACGGGTCGGGGAAGGGTTCGACGTCATCGCCTTCGAGGAAGGCATGGTCATGGGGACATCGCCGGCGGTTGTTCAGCGCATCTCAGCGGTCAAGACAACGGCTTCGGACACACCAAAGCCACCCGCCACCTTGCCGCCGCCTCTCAGTCCTTAAGCCACGATGCCAAAACGGTGAAATCCGTTTTTTTGCCCCTATAATTTACATAATTTATTTACGGATTTTATATGTGATATATAACGTAATACAATTCAATAATGTATTTAATCACTGCCGGAGAAGACATCCGCGCCGGCCGCTGGTGGTGGGAAGATCCCGACGGCAAGGAATGCGGACTGCACTCAGTGAAACGGGCAACATGATCGGCGTAAAATCCCCTAACCAGGGGTCTTGATGTCGCGGTCGTGATCAAGCGACGGCACCCGGCGCCGGGCGTCGGTGACCTTGGCGGGATCGATCTCGGCCAGGGTGATGCCGACATCCTCGCCGCCATCCGCCAGCACCTCGCCCCAGGGATCGATGATGAGGGAATGGCCGAAGGTCTCGCGGCCCTCGGCGTGGGTGCCGCATTGGGCCGGGGCGAAGATGAAGCAGCCGGTCTCGATGGCGCGGGCGCGCAACAGCACATGCCAATGGGCCTTGCCGGTGGTGCGGGTGAAGGCCGCGGGCACGGTGAGAAAATCGGCTCCGGCCTGGGCCAGGGCCCGGTAGAGCGCGGCGAAACGCACATCATAGCAAACCGTCATGCCAAGATTTCCCCACGGCGTCGGCGCCACCACGGCGGCATCGCCGGGCTGATAGACCGCCGATTCCCGGTAGGACTCGCCGCCGCCGAGATCGACATCGAACATGTGGATCTTGTCGTACCAGGCCTTGATGGCGCCGGAGCCGTCCAACAGGTATGAACGGTTGGCGACCATGTCGCCGTCGCCAGGGAGCTTGACCATCAGCGATCCCACCAAGAGCCACGCCCCGGTCTCGGCGGCGAGTTCGCGGAAGGCGTCGAGCGCCGGATGGCCGTTGCCGTCCCCATCCACCGGTGAGGCCTTCTGCCGCAGCAGACGCCCCTTGGGCTCGAGCAGGGTGACGTTCTCGGGCATTGTGATGAGGTCCGCACCCTGGGCCCGCGCGCGGCGCACCAGTTCGGTGGCA
>CBDUSV010000013.1:0-20513 GCA_965369885.1 uncultured bacterium | reverse complement strand
GCTAAACGGCTTGGCTGCGCGCAAAGGCGCCGGCGATGAAGGGGAACTCCACGGTGAACGGCCAGCCCGCGTTCATGGACGGCTCGATGTGGTTTTCACGCAGCAGTTCGGGGACCACTTCCTTGAGCTTGGCGAGCAGGAGTTCGATGTTCTCGGCCTCGACCTTGAGCCCTGGCACATCCGCGCTGTAGGCTAGCCAGGCACCGAGAACTTCGTCCCATTGGGCATACACTTTGTATGTGCCGTCGCCCATAACATCCTCAGCTCCCAAGACGGTTTATCGTCGATTCATTATAGGATAACGTTGTTAAGGAACGGTTGATGGCGATGCGCCGCAAAATTCCGATCGGTCCGTCAGAAAACAGTTTTTTGCGAATTGATCGCAATTAAGAGTGGACCGCTTGCCCTTGCCGCCGGCAAAAACAGGAGGAGGCCATGGACGCACCGATGCCAAACCAGGACCCCAGCGAAGCCTTGAAACACCTCTCGCGGGAGCAGGTCTATCTCTGCATCATGAAACCCGCCGATCCCATGCCGTCACCGCCCAAATCAAAAGACGAGATGCGCATGGATCATCACCACTATCTGGTGGATATGGAGCGCCGCGGCGTGCTGTTCGGCGCCGGGCGGCTAATCAACCAGGCCGAGAACGAAACCACGCCTCTGGGCCAGGGCATGCTCATCATCCGGGCCAAGACCCGCGCCGAGGCCGAAGCTCTCGCCTTCGAGGAGCCCTATACCAAGGCGGGCATGCGGGTGATGACGCTTGCGCCCTGGCAACGCAACGAAGGCAGCGTCGATATCTCGATCCGTTTCGCCGATGGGGCGATCGAAATCGACCACCGGAAATATGATCTGGTGCCGCGCAAGGACTGAGCCCCCCGCCCACCTTGTTACTTTATGTAGGTGCTCGGCGTGGTGGCCCATAGGTTAAGCGCGATGGAGTAACGCACCCCGCTTTCAACCTGGCGGACCATATGGGGCAAGGAACCGTTGAACGCCACCAGCTGGTTGAAACGCGGCTTGACCACATTGTCGAAATTGACCACCAGCTCGCCACCGGTATAGGACATCGGTTTGGGATAATAGACCGTGCCGATATCCGGATGGGCCACCCGGTTTGCCACCGTGAAAAGCTTTTCGTCCCGGTCGACATGGACCGCCAAACCATTTCCCGCATCCAGGGTATGGGTCCAATATTCGACCCCCGCCAGATTCGCGGGCTTGACCGTGGCGATGACGATCTCGGCGAGGCGCTCCAGGGGGTTCCCCGGTGTCCTCGGGCCGGAGCCGCCGCAATCGTACCAAAACATGGTGACGGGATCGATCGGCCGGAAAGCCTGATGGGCCTCGCCGATGGCGCGGATCAAGTCCTCATCCAGCACCAGGGTGTCCCAAACCGATAGCAACAACCCGGTCTCGGCCCCGGCCGGCAGCTTTATTTCGCTGTCCTCCCCCCCGCCGGCCCCTCCGGCGGCATCGTCCAGACCAAGGGCGCGGTGGTAATGGTCGCGCTCCTGTTCGATGACGCCATGGGCGGCAAGGGCCTGGTCGAGATTCTCCCTGGCCTCGGTGAACCCGGGATCCGCCACCAAGGCGTCGCGGTAGCTCGCCACCGCATCGTCCAGCTTGCCCTGGCGGCGCAAGGCATTGCCAAGGTTGTTGTGGGCCTCCCGGGACTTGGGATCGATCCTGAGGGCGCCCCGGTAACTGGCGATGGCCTCATCCAGCTTGTCCTGTTCTAACAACACATTGCCGAGGTTGGTGTGGGCGGCGGCGTCGTTGGGGTCGATCTCCAGGACCCGCTCGAAAGATTGGCAAGCCTCGGGAAACTTCTTCAAGGCCGCCTGTGCCATGCCAAGATTGAAGACATATTCCCCATTCCCCGGATTCAACTGCATGGCTTGTTCGATGGAGTCCGCGGCGTTTTCAAAGTCGCCGGTCTGCAGTTGGACCACGCCCAGGAGATGCAGGGCGTCGGCATCCATGGGGTTGGCATCCAGGATGGCGCGATAGACCTCCGCCGCCTCGCGGAAGCGTCCCGCCTGGTGGTGTTCAACCGCCGCCTGAAATGATTCCGGCACTTTTATCGCCCTTCCCGGGTTTTGAGTTGGAGGGCCGCCACCGCGCCTTGCCCATGGGATGGTGCCAAATTTCCCGCGTCGGCACAACCGGGCCGATCATGACACAGGGCACCCTTGGTGGGTCCGGCCAACCGGGTTCAACCAAAACCGGATTGGCGGGATGGTGTGCATCCTAAAGAATTTGTCCGGAGTCCTATAATAATAGGTACAATTTTATTAAAATAAAAATCAAAATATATGTAAACATACAATAATAATTAATAAATACCTAATTTAATACTGTAAAAAAATTTTGGTTTATTTGATATTAACCGGGATCATTAACGGGCATTCAATTTTTTTATTTAAGAATGCAGGGTATGAGCTTGTGTTATGGCTTTCAAGGATTCTCAGCAAAGGAACTGCCAATATGCGTGTCTTGATATTTGCATCACAGAAAGGCGGGTCGGGGAAAACCACCTTGGCCGGACATGTGGCGGTGCAGGCCGAACGTGCCGGCGCCGGCCCCGTCGCCCTTATCGATACCGATCCCCAGGGCAGCCTGGCGGACTGGTGGAACATTCGCGAAGCGGAAACCCCGCTTTTCATCAGGACCAGCTTTCCGCGTTTGATGGGGGATTTGGAAACCTTGCGCGAAAAAGGCGTTCAGCTTGTCGTCATTGATACGCCGCCGGCGATCACCATGGCCATCCGTGACGTCGCCGTGTTCGCCGATCTGGTCGTCATTCCGACCCGGCCCAGCCCCCACGACCTTCGCGCCGTCGGCGCCACGGTCAATCTGGTCGAGGCCGCCGATAAGCCCCTGGTGTTTGCCATCAACGGCGCCTCGGTCCGGGCGCGGATCACCGGCGAAGCCGCCATCGCACTGTCCCAGCATGGCACCGTGGCGCCGGTCACCATCCATCAGCGGGTCAATTTCGCATCCTCGATGATCGACGGCCGCACGGTCATGGAGTTGGATGAAAACAGCCGCTCCAGTGAGGAAATCGCCGCCCTGTGGACCTATCTGGAGGAACGGTTGTTGCGCTGCGGCGCCCATCCTTTCCTGAGCCAGGTCACGCGCATGTTCGCGGGAGCCTCGGCATAATGGCGGGCGTAGCAAAAAAAGAGGCCCTGCCACCGGCGGAGCTCAATGGGTCTCTCATCGTCACCAAGGGCCAGGCGATTCCCGTGGCGCCGTTCGCCCCCTTGGATGCCTTGTCGAGCTCCATCACGCCATTGGCGAATTGTGCCGGCCCCGGCCCCAGGACCGGTAAAGGACGTTCACGGCCCAAGGCGGGAATGGCGCCGAACAAGCCGAGCAAGAAAAATGGCGCGGCACCAGCCAAGAAACGGGTTTCTCTCACCCTTCGCCTCGATCCTGACCGTTTCTTCCGGCTCAAGGTGTTTGCCGCCCACACCGGGCAATCCCACCAGGACATCCTTCATGCCGCCTTGGAAAGCCACCTCAGCGAACATGCCCATGCCACCGCGCCAAATTGCGCATGTCTGAATGAAACCGCCAAGCCGGATGCGGGCTGGGACCGGTTTCTTCAGCTTTTCACTGCCCCCAACGGGGACACCCCGGATCGAAACACCAGGGACTGATTAGTCCGGCAAGACCGGCCACCCCCACGCGGCATCGCTTCCCCGCGCGCCCCCCCCCCGGTGACCCGGTGACCCGGTGATCCTTGCCCCTTGCGGGGTGGACGGTCTGTGATTCGTGAAGGGGCTTAAGCGGTCTTTTTTGTCGAGCTCTTGGATGCCAGCAGGTTGAGCTGTTCAAGGGCGGCGTCGGAGCCGTTATTCGCGGGCGCCATCGCCGGTTCCGCGGCTTCGAGTTCATGCATTTTCATCTTGGGATCAATTTGGCGCAAAGCCTCGGCCACATGCTTGTGGCAGGTGAAGAACAGGATCTGATGATTGTCGGCGAATTCGTGGAGCGCCCGTGCCATTTTGACGGCGCGCTCATCATCGAAATTTACCAGAACATCATCCATCAACAGGGGCAGCCGTGTGCGCCGGCGGGCGAACTCGCCAACCAGGCCGAGGCGGATCGCCATATAGAGTTGCTCCTGGGTGCCCCGGCTCAACTCGTCGGTGGTTTGCCGCGCGCCCGACGAGTTGAGCACGGCGAGGCTCTCGTCAAGCTGGTCGGGCATCACGCGCTGATAACGGCTATCGGTGACCTTCTCTAAGATGGCGGAAGCCTGCGCCAATACACCGGGCTGGCGCGATTGTTCGAATTCGCCCAGGGCCTTTTCAATCAGGGCGCGGGCAAGCCGCAAGCGTTGCCATTCCCCAACCGCGCTTTTGATTTCACACCTCAAGGTGGACGACTGGAACTCGAACTCAGCCTGGTCGTCGGCGCATTCCAGTGACTCGCGTGTGCCCACCACATCGTGATGGGCGGTGACCGCCTTGCGAAAGTCTTGCTCGCATTGCTCTAATTTTTCCTGATGCTTGCGCACCTGGTTCTGCCAGTCATCCAACCGGCCGGTGGCGAGTTGCTTATACACCGCCTCGGTGCGGTCCGGGCCCCCGGCGCTGGTGGCAATGGTACGGTCTGCCGCGGCGATGCGGTCATAAAGTTTTTGTTCGGTGTCGACCTCTTCCCGCAAGGCATTGAATTCGAGTATCAGCTCTTCACCGTCCTTCTTGCCCTTACGCCCGGCGCCGCTAAGGACTTCGAGAGCACGGCTTTCCCATGCGGTGATTTCTTTGCTGAAGGTGTCGTGTTCCTGCTTCGCCGCCGAGATCTCGGACATGGCTTGGCGCAATGCGGAAATCTCAACGAAGAAGTCGAGCGCGCCGGCCGGCCGCAAGCCCTCGGGCACGCCCAGCGCACTTGCCCAGCCCTGCCATTCGCCTTCAATCGCCGTGGCCTCGCCTTGGGCCTTTTCCAGGGCTTTTTGGGCGCATTCCGAGTCGGTTTGGGCCCTGGCCTGGGTTTCGGCTTCGTCTTCCAGGCGCGCGCCACGGAGTTCCATTTCCTTGCAGCGCTCCAGCTGCTGGCGGATGCCCAGCACGGCCTCGACCACATCGTTCTGGTCCGGCATTGCCAGCAGGCCATGGGATGCGGCCCTGGCGGCGATGCGTTTGGCGATGGCGTTAAGCTCGGATTCCGCCTGATTGAGCTGGGTCATCACTTCCTCGCGGCGTTGACGCTGGGCCATGATACGGGTGGCGCGGGCCTGCATCTCGGCGCGCTGTGTGCTCTCGCGCCGCGAAAGCGCAATCGGGATGGCGGCCAAGACAAGCCCGCCAACCGCTAAGATGGCGGCGCCGACCAGGTCTGCGCTGAAGACACGCCAGACCGCGGCGGCCAAGGCGCCGACTAAGATGAGCAACGCCGGCAACCCGACCGCTAGCCAGGAGGCTTGGGGAACGACGGCAAAATCCAAGGCCGCGGCCACCGCCTTCAGGCCCTCGACCTTGCGGCTCTGTTCGGCATATTCGGTCAACGCGGCGCGCAGGCGTTCGAGGGACGCTTCCAGCTTATTCAGCTCGCTCCGCCCCAACTTCGGCGAAGCTTCCTTACGCACCGCGGTGAGCTCGCCTAAGATGGCGGTTTCACGGTCCTTGGCGGCGGCATATTTCTGCTGGCCGACCTGTTCCGCCTGCCGCGCGGCTTCCAGCCGTTCCTCGATGCTTGGCGCGTTTTCGTTATCGTCGGTATCGGAATTGCTCTGGCCGGCGCCGATATAGAGAAGCTCGGCCTCGAGCTTCTCCGCTTCCTCTTTGGCAAGGCTGTATTTCTCCTCCAACTCAGCGACACGTGCCGCGACCGTGGCATCATCGACACCCAGTTGCTGTTGCGCCACCTCGTAACGCTCGCTATGGCCTTCGGACTGTCTGGCGCTATCGGCGGCCCTCCGTTCGCAGGTTTCAACCTTGTTGCGTGCCACCGCCAGCTTGTCACCCCAGTCGCGAATCTCTTCGCGCCTGGGGATCGAAATATCAAATTTCCCGATCTTCTCTTGATCCCAACCGGGTCCAAGATTACCCAGCGCGGTCTCTATCCGCGCCTTGGCTGAACGCTGCAACTCACTTTTGGCCTCCAGTTTGGAAAGCCGGGAACGCTGGAGATCAACATCCGATGCCAGGGCTTCGACCGTCTCGGCCAAGCGTATGAATTCCGCAACCGGCGTGCCATCCGCCTTGCCTTTCTTGCCGGTGGCCCCAAGGCGCTCGAGACTTTCCTGGGCGTCGCGGCGTTCGCACCAGGCAGGCCAGAGTTCCGCCAACATCCGGGCCGACCGCAACCGTTCCCGGGCGGCATCGGCGGCGGCTTTGGAATCTTCCACCAAGACCTCAGCCGCCGTCTCGGTTTCCAGCTTGGCGGCGTATTCGCCGGCGGCGGCACGGGCCTTGGTCAGGTTTTCATCGATGTTCTGGAGTTGCGTCAGCAAAAGATTGATCGAAGTGGTGCTGCCGGGCGCACCGCTGAGTTTGTCCGCCGCCTCTTCCAAGTAATGAACGGCTTGGCGCGCCGGCTTTCCGGACCCGGCGACGCCACTGGAAAAAATCGCTTCGCGGACACCTTCCGAGGTCAAGCTATCAAGGCGCTGCAATTCATTGAGGCTGAAGGCGAAGATATTGCGGAACAAGGTGCCGTCGGCACCGCCGAGGAGCCTTTCAAGCCCGCCCTCGGCGACTTCCTTACCGTCACCATCCAACAGCCGGGCGGCCTGGCCACGTCCGGAATAACGTTCAACGGTATATCTTTCACCGCCTTCCTCGATGAAGACGCGGCCACCGTGCTCGCCGCCATTCAATGGCGGATATTTCGGATCCTGTGAGCGGGAATTGGGAAAACCAAACAAGACACCACGAAGAAACGCCATCAATGTGCTCTTGCCGGCCTCGTTGGGGCCATGGAACACGGTCATGGACGATGCCATGTCATCAACATGAAAGTCGGTGAAGATGCCGAAACCGTCAATATGCCAACCGCGGATGATCATGACTGCGGCTCCACATCGAGGGCCTCAAGCCCGGTTGCCAAGGCTTCGCGCAGCAGTTTCCTGGCTGCCTCGCCTTCGGGCAGGGGCGGCAAGTCATATAACTGATCCGACATCGACAACTCGCAATGGGTCCGCAGGAAGATTTCGAGCGCCGGCTCATCTTTTTCGAGCTTCCGGGCCAAGGCCAACACCTCGGCCGAGAAATCACCGCGATTGGCGATGGCCTTGAGATTGACCGGCACCTCCCGTTCGTCGATCACGGAATCCCAGTAAACAACGGGTTCGGCAGCCTGAACACTTTGCCTCAGTTCCCCCAGCAACGCATCGATCGCCTTGCGGTTGGAAAGCGGCGCCAACATGCCGCCACGTCCGGTGAGCCGCGCCCGAAGCACAAGGGTTCGCCCTTCCGCTTCTTTCTGCAAGGCCTGCACCGCGCCGGTCAATTCGGCCAACATCTCTCTGGGTTCGGAAACCTTATCGGTATCAATTGTGCATTCCCCGAAACGCACCACGTCGAGGGGCACGAAATCCACTTGCGACACCTGGTCGTCATCGACCTCGACCATCACCGCGCCCTTGGGCCCATGCTCGCCGGCCAGGTGACCCCTGCCCTGCAAACCGCCGGAATAGACCACCCATGGATTGCCATCCTTGAGCACCTGGTGGCGATGGACATGGCCCAAGGCCCAGTAGTCCATTTTCGCCGCGCGCAAATCATCCAGAGAGCAAGGGCTGTAGGGCAAATGATCCTCGTTGTTGCCGACATTGCAGTGCAACACCCCGATCTTGATACCCTGGGCCTTTCCGGGTTTGAAATGGTGGGCAAGATTGGTGGTGGTTTCCCGCCGGCCGTAACTTATGCCGTGGATGGTGGCGATGGTTTTGCCGTCCATGGCAACCGGCACTGCCTGGACCTGTTTGGTTCCGAACACCGTCACCCCCGGCGGCCATTGATCAATCGCCGACCAGCCCTCTTCCACCGGGTCGTGGTTGCCATGGCAGATGAAAACCTGGATGCCGGCCGTACTGAGCTTTTGCAGGCCTTGCAGGAAACGGCCCTGGGCCCGGATGCCGCGCTCGGTGCCGTCATAGATATCGCCGGCAAGCACAAGAAAGGCCGCCTTGGAGCGGATGGTTTCCTGCACCAAGCGGTCCCACGACAAAAGGGTGGCGTCGCGCAACGCCTCGGGCACATCTGGACCCAGGCGGGCGATCCTCTCGAACGGCGTGTCGAGGTGCAAATCTGACGCATGAATGAAACGGAAACGAGCCACGGCGAACACCAAAATTAATAGACCGGAAAATACTAAGCCAAATGAATTAACCAAAAGCTTTCAAATGCCCGGATTTTAAGACTTTTTGGCCCCCGGAACATCGGGTCAAATCGGGTCAAATCGGGTCAAATCAGGCCAGGATATCCAACAGCGTCTCTTCCATAGCCTGATTGGTCTCAATAACGGCGGTGGCGGCACGATAGCTGGTGTCGGCTATGGAAAGATTGACGATTTCCGTCGCCATATCGGCGGTGGCAAGCCCAGCCGGGGCCGGACGCACCTTGGCCACCACGCCACCATTGGCCAGGCTGATCTGCTCCACCCGCTTGGGCGCGAACTCGCCGCTGGCCCGCTGGGCATCGCTGGCAAAGGCAACGGCCCCCGCTTTGACCATGTTTTCGGCCGCGACCGAGACGCGCACGGCCGCCGCCTGCATGCCGCTCAAGGCAATGGCATTGATCCCATCCATAGGTATTAATTGTAGCCGATCACGGCCGAATTATCAACAATTTTTATAATAAAATCAATAACTTATATGGTATTTGCCTAAAATGCCTGGGTTCGGACAGGCCCGGATTCGGCCCGCAATCATCGATTGGCAACCGGGCCATTTACCATGGGTTAACCATGTTGGCGCCGGTGCCCCGGAAATCGCAAAAATCGCGGAAATCGAGGGAATCAAATCGAGGGAATCTAAGACGCCTCGATCAGGGGCATGAATTCATCCTTGCCGGCGTCGCAATCCGGGCAAATCCAATTGTCGGGGAGATCTTCGAAGGCGGTTCCCGGCGCCACCCCGGCACCGGGATCACCGAGCGCGGGGTCATAGATATAATCGCAATCGCCACAGATAAATTTTTGCATCGAAGCCATTCCCTTTGTTGATTTTATGAGTCCACGCCCTACTTCCAGCACTCCAAAATAACCGTGTATTTCCGCGCCCGCGCCGCCACTTCCGCCGCCGACAGGGTTTTTGTTGCCGTAGCAATACGATATTTTACCCCCTCGGCGTCGAGAAAAATCCGCGCCTCCGATCCATTGACGGCGAAATTGACGTTTTGCGGCAAATCCCCGGTTTTCCGGGCGATTTTCAAGGCATCCAGTTTCGATGCCACGATGCCGACCACATTGCCCCCGAGATCGAGGACCGGTCCACCGCTGTTGCCCTTCTGCACCGGCGCCGTGATCTGCATCAAACTCCGGTTGTTGCGGGGGCCGGCCAGGGCGCTGACCGTTCCCGTGGTCACGATCGCCTCATGGGCAAGCACGCGGCGCAAGGGGAAGCCGATGGCAACGACGCTGTCACCGGGACGGATGGCCGGGCCGGCGCGGAACGAAGCGATGGTCGCGGGAATGAAACTGGTTTCGACCACGGCCAGATCGTTGACGCTGTCGAGAATCTTCCTTGTGGCAAAGGCGGCCCGGCCGTCATGGCGGACACGGACTTTGGCGCACCCCTTGACGACATGGCGGCTTGTCATCACCTGGCCGCCGGGGCTGACGAAAAAACCGCTGCCCATGCTTCTGCGTTTTACCGTCCTGGGCTTATCGCCTTCGGATTTGCCTTCTGTTTTTCTGGCGGTTTGCTTGGTGGGCTTGGCCGGGCGAGACTGCTTGGCCGTGCGGCGGCGCCAATTCTCGATGCGGTCGGCGGTGGAGGCAAGTTCAGCCGCCGTCAGTTTCGGGCCGATGCTGTCACGCACCTTGGCCGCCTTCTTGATACCGCCCTTCGCCGCCAGGCTGAGATAGAAATAGGCTTCCGAATTGTTCTTGGCGACGCCGGCGCCCTTGTAATACATCACCCCGATATTGAATTGCGCCTTGCCATGGCCCTGCTTTGCCGCCAGCCGGTACCACTTGGCCGCCTCTGCCTTGTCCTGGGCCACGCCGCGGCCGCGGTAATAAAGGGAGCCTAGAAAGAACTGGGCCTTGGCGTAACCCTGCCCGGCGGCGCGGCGATACCATGTCAGGGCGCGTTTGTAATTCCGCGCCACGCCCCGGCCCTTGGCATACATGACGCCGAGCTTGAATTGGGCCTCGGCATTGCCGCTTTGGGCGGCCAGCAGCCACCATTTGACCGCCTCGGCATCGTTGCGGGCGATGCCCCGGCCAACGGCATAAAGCGCGCCGAGGCCCAATTGCGCCTTGGCATAGCCCTTCTCGGCGGAGACACGGTACCATTTCGCCGCTTGGGCAAAGTCCCGCTTCACCCCTTGGCCCTTGCGGTACATGACGGCGACATTGTAACTGGCCTGGCGATGGCCTTGGTCGGCCAAGGCGCGGAATTCACCCATCGCCGCCGTGTAGTCGCCCTGTTTATAGGCCTTGACCCCGGCGGCGAAGTCGGCCCGCGCCGGGGCGGCAAAGCACCCGAGCAGGAGTACGATCATGGCAAGACGTTTCATCGCGGTAAATCTTGCCCGCGTTCTCGCCCCAGTTCAACCACTGCCTATGCATGGAACTAATTGGAGACGTGGAGGATTGGGTCCGGTAAAATTGTTTTCACGGCATTGAAAACAATTTTACCGGCAACCGCCCCAGGGAGGACCACGTCATGACCGATTACGGCTTGCTGAATTTCGCCGGCGACAAAGGAGAACCCCGTCCCGGCATCAAGGTCGGAGACCATGTGCTTGATCTCGCCCCGGCGCTGGAGGCTTCAGACCGCGCGGGCGGCGCCTTTTCACCCGTATCGACGCTTTCGATCCTGCAGGACTGGCCCGATGCCGAGCCCGCCCTGCAGGCGCTCGCCGACGAATTCGACGCCGCCGATGCCGGCCGCTTTGCCGCGCGGCCGCTGGCCGAGACCCGTCTGTTGGCGCCGATCCTCTATCCGCCCGCCATCTTCTGCGCCTTCGCCAACTTCACCGACCACATGCAGGAAATGTCCGGGCGCACGCCACCGGACAAGACCAAGGTCAAGCCGTTCTTCTTTTCCAAGCTACCGTGCCACACCGTGATCGGCCCCGAGGATCCCATCGGCATCCCCGTATTTACCGAAAAACTCGACTGGGAGGCGGAACTCGGTGTCGTCATCGGGCGGCCGGCGCGCAATGTCGCCAAGGCCGACGCCATGGATTACGTCGCCGGCTACACCATCATGAACGACATGTCATTGCGCGATCAGGGAAACCGCAAGGACTGGGACATCCGCCACGATTTTCTCAGCGGAAAAAGTTTCGACTCAGGCGCGCCGCTGGGGCCGTGGATCGTGCCGGCGAAACAGATCAAGGACCCCTATGGCCTCGACATGAAGCAATGGGTCAATGACGAGCTGATGCAGGATTCGTCGAGCAAGTTCATGCATTTCACCATCGACGAACAGATCGCCCATCTCAGCAGCAAGCTGACGCTCAGACCCGGCGATGTCATCGCCACCGGATCGCCCTCGGGCAATGGCCGCCCGCGCGGCATCTTCCTCAAGCCGGGCGACGAGGTCACGGTGAAGATCGACGGCATCGGCACCCTGCACAACCCGATCGTCCAGGGCGCCTGACCGCAAGCTTGGGGGGAACGGCGGGGACAGGCGCGTCTTAGCGCCGTCGCTTGCGCGTGCCCAGGATCCGGACCCGGCGCACCCCGTAATCGCCGCCGAGATTGGCCATGGTGAAGCCGTCAAAGCCGCCCCTGTGGCCACGGTCCGGCACGGAGAGCACGGTCTTGCCATCGAGGGTCACCACCATCTCGCCACCGCGGTGCCGGGTCCATTCCACCAGGTGCGTCTTTTGATCCTCCAGCCTGTGCTTAAGGGCGCGGGACTCGATGACGGCGGCGCCGCTGTCGCTCAGGCGCCTGAGTTCCAGGCGCGGCTTCTTGCCCGCCACATAGACCACGCGATAGCCCCCCCTGCGGTCGTGGCCGGAATAGGGCCCGAAGGCAAAGCGGCCGCGCTTGGCGCGGGAATTGATCTCGAGTGTGATGGAGAAGCGATTGGTGATGCGCCCGGGGTGGAAGATCTCGGCCCGTCTCCGGCGGCGATCCCGGCGTTGCCCCTGGTCCTGGGACAGGATGCTGCCGAGGATGGACGACAGATCATCGCTTTGGCGCCGTTGGTCCTTGCGCTTGCGCCTTTTCACCACCGAGCGCAGGCCCACCCCCCATTCGACCTCGAACCGGCCATCGGCGATGGTCCACGCCGGATTGTTCCAATAATCGCCATCGCGGAAATCATCGGCCAGGAGCTCGACCCGCCAGGGCCGGTCATAGGCCCGGGCCAGGGCCGAGAGATCACCGAGGAAACGGGGATCGGCGGCGCGGTCGCGTTTGGCGTCCCTGATCAAGCCCCTGAGCCGGTCGACCAGTTCCTGGCTACGGTCGGGCGCGGGGAGCGTGACCGGCTTGGCCGGCGCCGGCGCCTGGGACTGCCACGGCGCATATTGGGGGGATTGCGCCGCACCCGGCGCCGGTGAAATGATCATCGCAAGGACTGGAATAGAAACCGCGGATAGCACCATCACCAACGAAGTATTGGATGGTTTCATGGCCTCATCCTCCGAACATTCAGTTGCCGACAATCCGGTGCTCACTATAGCACAACGAAGAAACATCTTACTGATGATCCGGATGGCGGGGCATAAGATGACCCCCATGCAGTCAAATCAGCCACAACCAACAAGGCGCCGCTTTGCGGTTCCGGTCCTGGCGGCCATGGTGCTTGCCGTGCTTGCCGCCTGTTCGCCGATGCGCGCGGTCGAGGCGATCATGGTCCTGGCCGATGTCGCCGCGGTGGAAAAACCCAGCCGCATCAAAGCAACCCGGCCCAAGCCCCAACGCCGGCCGATCTCCTATGTGGTGGCGGGGAGGACCTATCGCGGCGATCTCTACCGGCCCGGCGACCATGCCACCGCCGCGGTGGTGCTGGTGCCCGGCGCGGCGCGCGCTGGCCGGAACCATCCCCGTCTGGTCGCATTCGCCAACAGCCTGGCGCGGGCGCGGTTCACCGTGCTGGTGCCCGACATCGAGAACCTGCGCGCGCTTCATATCGACCCGGCGGACGCCCGCCACATCGCCGATGCGGTCCGATATCTCTCGGGAACCACGACCGAGACCGGTGACCGCCCGGTCGGTATCGTCGCCATCTCCTATGCCGCCGGGCCCGCCCTGTTGGCGGCGCTACGCCCCGAGGCGCGCCGCCGGGTGGGTTTCGTCCTCGCCATCGGCGGCTATTACGACATCGAGGCGGTGATCACGTTCTTCACCACGGGACATTACCGCCGCCCCGGCGAGAAACAGTGGCGCCGGCGGGAGCCCAACGCCTACGGCAAATGGGTGTTCGTCAAGAGCAACGCCCGTCGTCTAACCGATGCGAAGGACCGCGCCCTGTTGACCATGATGGCCGAGCGCAAGCTTAAGGACCTGAAAGCCGATATCTCGGATTTGGTGCCTTTGCTCGGAGCTGAGGGCCGCTCGGTCCATGCCCTTCTCGCCAATAGCGATCCCGGCCGCGCCCGGGCCTTGATCGCCCAGCTGCCCGCCGCGGTGCGCCATGACCTCCGGGCCCTCACCCTCAAGGGCCGGGACTTCTCGCCCTTGACGGCGCCGGTGATCCTGATCCATGGACATGACGACGCCATCATTCCCTACAGCGAAAGCGAGGCTCTGGCCCGGGCGATCCCCGGCGGGCGCGCCGAATTGTACGGTGTCAACAGTCTCGCCCATGTGGAGCTCAGCTTCGGCAGTGTGATCGACACCCTGGTGATGTGGCGCGCGGTCTACCGGCTGTTAGAGCGCCGCGACGCCCTGGCGGTAGCGCCTTCGCTGTCCAGGACGGCAAAACCTGCGCGCTAGTGCCGTTTTGACCGCGGGAAAATCCGCCCCTTGAGCTTGGCGGCGAAGCCGCGGGGGTCGCGCAACGGGTCGGCCTCGGCCGCAGCTTCGCGCAATCCGGCCTTGGCGGCATCGATCTTGGGCTTGGTTTTGCGCCAGGCGTCCTCGGCGCGCGGGCGGACCTGGTTTTCCAGGATGTCCGCCGCCTTTTCCTGAACCCGGGGGTCCGAGGCGATCAACCTGGCGGCGCCTATCAGCAAACGATGGAACAGGGCCATGGCTTTGCCTTGAAGTGTCTGTGCCTTAAAGCTGAGCCCCATTATCTCACGGGATAGCGGAGGTGCAAAGGGCCGCGGCCCTCGGGCCTTTGCCCAGGCCGGATTTGAACGTAAGTTCCATCCGCAATGGCAATCGATACATAACCGCACCATGGAGCGAGACCATGGCCCGACACCACTCCACCGATGGCCGCTTGCGCCCAGCCTCAGCCGCGGTGAGTTTCTGCGCGGCATCGCCGGCGTCACGGCGGCGCTTATGCTGCCGGCGGCAAAAGGCTGGGCGAGGCCGGTGCCCATGACCACGCGGCCGATCCCCAAAAGCGGCGAACGGCTCCCGGTTGTCGGTCTCGGCACCTGGCAGACCTTTGACGTCGGGAACGGCGCAGAGGCGCGGGAGCCGTTGGCCGAGGTGCTGCGCCTTTTGTTCGCCCATGGTGGCAGCGTCGTCGATTCCTCGCCCATGTATGGCCGCGCCGAGGGGGTGGTGGGGGATCTTTTGGCCGGCCTCGGCGCCCGCGACAAGGCCTTCATCGCCACCAAGGTCTGGACCCAAGGGCGGCGCGGCGGAATTCGCCAGATGGAACGCTCGATGGAATTGTTCAGGACCGCGACCATCGATCTGATGCAGATCCACAATCTGGTCGACTGGCGGACCCATCTGAAAACCCTGCGCGCATGGAAGGAGGAAGGCCGCATCCGCCATATCGGCATCACCCATTACACCCCCCATGCCTTCGGCGAGCTCATGGCCGTGATCGAGGCCGAACCGGTCGATTTCGTCCAGCTGCCCTATTCCATCGCCGTGCGTGAGGCCGAGGATCGCCTGCTTGGCCTTGCCGCCGCAAAGGGCGTCGCCGTTCTCGTCAACCGCCCCTATGACGGCGGCGATCTGTTCGCCCAGGTGCGGGGCCGCACCCTGCCGCCCTGGGCGGCGGATTTCGATTGCGCCAGCTGGGGTCAGTTCTTCCTGAAATTCATCCTGGGCCACCCAGCGGTCACCTGTGTCATCCCCGGCACCGCCAAGCCCCGGCACATCGCCGACAACGCCGCCGCCGGCAAGGGCCGCGTGCCGGATGAAAACCAGCGCCGCAAGATGGCGGAGCTATGGCAAGGCCTGTGAGCCGGACGATCTAGCCGTTCAATTTGTCGACGTAATGATGCCACGCCTTGTTCTGTGATTCCGGATTCATGAACTGCCAGGTGATTTTCTTCGCCAACTCCTCGGAGATCGTTTCCGGCGTGCCCATCTGCTTGGCCAGCAGATTGACCTTCATCGCCTCTTCCAGATAGATCGTCAGCAGCAAGGCCTCACGCAGATCCTGGCCGACGACGAGGACGCCGTGGCCCTGCTGGAGAACCGCCGGGCCGTCACCGAGGACCTCGGTCACCGCCACGCTTCTTTTGACGTTCTGGACCTGGCCCGGGCTTTTGTAGACCGGCAGGCCATAAAACGGACAGCCATAATGGTGAACCGGGATGAACTCCTCGCCGATGGTGCTGAAGGCGATGGAATAGGGCGGATGGCCGTGAACCACCGCATTGACGTCGGCCCGGGCCTTATAGATCGAAGGATGGACTTTCCCCACGTCGGGCTCGTCATCCATCGAAATGATCTTGATATTGTCCCTGGTCACCAGGGTCGGGCTGGTGACCGGAATGATCAGCATTTTGTCGTCCTGGTAGCGGCAAGAGACATTGAAGGCGGCTTCGGCCAGGCCTTCATTGGCAAGAATCCGGCATGTGGTGACGAAGGTGTCCTTGAGCTGGTCGAGCTCGGTGGACATCAGTTCGCCGGCATCGTCGCGGGCGGCTCCTGCATCGAGATTGGTCATGGGGTCCTCCCCTTGTTATGTGACATTGACCCGTGATGGTCCCACATCCGCCAGGGCCACGCCATATCATTCAGGCCGTGCCCGTATTGCCGCGGGGTCACCCCATCGCTTATGGTGGACACATAACAATGGCTGAAGCCGCAGAACACATGGGGGGAGACCATCAATGGCCCAATCCGCATCCATCCCGGTGATCGACGCCGATGGACATATTCTCGAACACCAGTCCGATATCGCCAGATATCTTGATGAACCCTGGAACAAGCGCCCGACCCAGCTGTGGCCGTTCGATCAGCCCTGGGACCTGGCGCCCTCGGACAAGACCGGGGCCAACAATCAATATATGCCGAGGCTCGGCTATGACCGCGGCCTTTCCGCCGCCGAGCAGGTGGAGACCTGGATCCGGGCCCTGGATGACCACGATATCGAACAGGCGGTGCTTTACCCCACCGGGTCGGGCAGCGTCACCAAATTGCAGGAGCGCGACTTCATGGTCGCGGTGGCGCGGGCCTGCAACAGCCATTTCGCCGCCGATTACAGCCATGAGCGCTTAAAGCCCCTGGGCGTGCTGCCGATGCTGGAACCCTTAGCCGCCGCCGACGAGATCAGCCGCGTCGCCAATGAGCTTGGCCTCGTCGGCTTCGAGGTCCTGACCTCGGGCCTGCCGTTTGCCCTCGGCGATCCGTTCTACGACCCGATCTATCAGGCGGCTTCGAAGCACGGCGTCGCCATCGGCATCCACGGCACCCGGTCCGGCGCCTACGAGGTCGGCGCCAACCGCCTGCGCACGTTCTCGGAGGTCCACGCCTATTCCTTCACCGCCGGCATGCTGTTGCATTTCACCAGCGTGATCGCCAGCGGCTTGCCCTTGCGGTTCCCCGAGCTACGCATCGGGTTTTTGGAGATCGGCGCCACCTGGCTGCCCTATTATCTCGATCGCCTCGACGAACACTGGGAGAAGCGCGGCCATCTGGATATGCCGCTGTTGACCGAGAAGCCCAGCGATGTGTTCCGCAAGTCCAAGATCAAGGTCAGCATCGAGGGCAAGGAATCCCTGCTCGCCGAGACCATCGACTTCGTCGGCGCCGAGCATCTGCTTTACGCCACCGACATCCCCCATTGGGATTCCGAGTTCCCGGAAAACCTCAACGCGCTCCGCGAGACCAGCGACATCAGCGCCGCGGACAAGGAGAAGCTGCTCTATTCCAACGCCAAGGCGTTTTACGCGCTTTGATCAATCGGGATTAATTTGCCTGAGGACGCAATATTTGTCCTTGCTGACAAGGGATTGGCAGAGAAGCTTGAGCTTGGCGGCGTCACCCACCGCATAGAGGCGGTAAAACCGCCCGCGGCCGGGGATGTCGACCTGGCGCACCCGGCGGGAAAGCTCCCCAAGCCCGCCCTCGATCCGCTTGAGCCGCTTCCAGCCCACCCGGGCCCGGCTGCGCTGCTTGTAGGAGGCGAGATGGGCCGCCACCGCGCCGGAGGGCACTGATTCTTTGGCCACCGGGGCCTTGCTTCGCCCAGGAGATAACCGAGCAGTCGACAACCGCTTGGTGACGCGACTTGCAAGATAATCGCCGAGCGCGGATGTCTTGTCGCGGGTAGACTCCTTGGCGACATAGGACACCGATTTCTTGACCGGAGATTTTTTAAGACGCCTCAACTTCTCTGACCAGCCGGGCTGTCCGGCCAGGCGGACGGCGGCGGCCTTGTGCCCGGCCCGCGCCGCAAGCCCGTAGAAGGCATAGGCCTTGGCCCGGTCGATAGGGACGCCCTTTCCGGACTCGAGCAATTGGGCAAAACGAAACTGCGCCTCGGAATTGCCCGCGTCCGCCGCCTTGGACAACCACCGCGCACCCTCGGCCGCGTCCCTCTTCACCCCTTGGCCGTTGAGATGGAGCAAGGCCAGATTGATCTGGGCCCGGTCGAAACCGGCAATGGCGGCACGGCGGTACCACCTGGCGGCCTGGGCCAGGTCCTGTTTCACCCCTTTGCCCCAGCGGTAAAGATGTCCGAGATTGCGCTGGGCCGCGAGATCGCCGGCGTCTGCGGCGCGGCGCCATTCCTCGGCCGCGGTGGCGTAATCGCCGGAATCATAGGCATCAAGCCCGGCGCCAAAATCGGCGCGAAGCGGTGCCGAGGCCAGCGCCACCACGAGATAAAGCGCCGCTGCCAAGACCCATCGGCCATGGGCCCATCGTCCATAAACTGGGGCCCGGCGCGGCGATGCCGGTGATGTTTTAACCAATGCCAGTCGCCTCCCGGGAGCTTGGCAGGAAAAAGCCATTATAGTTCGCCGCTAGGGGAATGACAGGGGCGATTCACCCCAGCCATCGCGCTAGCTCAGCCGGGGGGTGGCACGCTGGGGGTGGGGATATTCGGTGCCGACGCCCTGGTCCCGGGCCCGGCGGTAGATCTCGGTGCCGGCGGCCATGTCGGCCAGGCCCATGCCCATGAACTTGAAAATGGTGATATCGGCGTCAGGGGGCCGCGGCTCGGCTGCTTCCACCAGCTTGCAGATTGCCACCACGTCATCCCAACTGCCCCGGCCGCCATCATAATAATCCCTGAGTTCCTTGGAGTTTTTCCGCACCTGGTCAAGGTTGTCGCAGACCACCAGGGAGCACCGCGGCAGGATATCCTGGTCGATCTCGGCATTGGCGGGAATGATGGCGCCGCCGACATTGATGTGTGCGCCCGGCGCCACCATGGACTGAGTGAGGAACGGCTCCTTGGCCCGGGTGAAGGTGGAGATGATGGGGGCGTCCTTGACCGCGTCTTCCACCGAGGCGCAGTCGGTGACCTCGAAATCGAAACCGGCGGAAAGCGACGCGACGAATTGAGCGCGGCGTTCCGCATTGGGACTGAAGACCCGGACCCGGGCCAGGTCCCTGACCGCGGCCACGGCGGCGACCTGGGTCATCGACTGCTTGCCGGTGCCGATGATCGCCAATTCGTCGGCATCGGCAAGGCTGAGCCATTTGGTCGCCACCGCCGACAGCGCCGCGGTGCGCATCTGACCCAGCGCCACGGCCTCGATGATGGCGCGGATCTGGCCGTCTTCGGCGCCATGCATGACCAGCACCGTCGCCGAGCCGCCATGGGCATTGGTCCAGACCTTGGCGCCGACCAGCCCGTCGCCGGTGAACTGGGCGCCGGTGACGTTAAGACTGGCGCCGGGCCACACCAGCTGGGCCTTGGCCATGTTCTTGGCGCGGCCCCTGGCTTCAAGACGCAAGCCGGTCTCCAGGCCGCCGATGACGTCCTTGAGGCCGACGAGCTGGCAGACATCGGCTTCGGTCAGCCACAGAAACGTGTCGGGAACCGTGATCGGCATCAGTCGGGCATTATTCCGTGGACGGGCCCTTCAATTCGATCATGTTGCCGTCGGGATCATCGATATAGATGGCGGGGCCACGTCCCTCGGCGCCGGTGCGCGGGCCCGCCTTGCCGATCTCAACACCGTGGCTGCCGAGATAGGCGCGCAGCGCGTCCTCGTCGAAGGGCTCGATGCGCAAGGCGAAATGATCCATGTTGCGCCCGTCCGGGGCCTCCGAGGCCGGGCTGCCGCCACTGCAGATGTCGACCACCGAACGGCCGGCGCGCAACTGGGTGATTCGCCCGGAACTGGCGGTGCCTTCCTTGACCAGGCCAAGGACGCCACAATAGAACTCCAGCGCGCGCTCGACATCGCTGACACAGACCACCACATGATCGATGCCGAGGACTTCGGGCGGACCCGACGGGTTCCCAGATGGGTCCCGGGTGACTTGGCTTGTGGGATTTTCGGTTGCGGCCATGACGGACATCTCCCTCGCAGGATGGGGGTTCAATTGCCCCTTGAGTCCGTTAATACGCCCCATCGACAAAGGATGGCAAGGAGATCCGTTACAAAATTTTCCTTACCGACTTCATGGATATCCAGACGCGATGCGGTTTGCCATCCAGGGTTTTGAATTCGAAATGGCCCCAGCCGGCGCGCTCGGACAGAAGCGACAAGCGGACCGATGACGCGAGAAATTTGGCTGGTCCCACGCCACCATGTTTTTTATATGCGAGGGTCGCATTGGTGACGGTTTTCCAGAACGTCGGCGGCGTTGGCGTCGCCAGCCGTTTCATGGTCACGGTGATCTTATCTCTGTATTCATCATTGGCGCCGAGCTTGGAATCGATGATCCAGCCGACGCCACCGGCGGCGGCGACATTCTGCAGGGTTGGTGGGCGCTGGTGCGAGGGCACGATGACCCTGATGTCGGCATAGCCTTGCTTGCGGCACACCATGACGATGTCTTTCTTGGACTTGCGGATGACCATCCCGCCGGGGGTGGAG
>CBDUSV010000012.1:0-20639 GCA_965369885.1 uncultured bacterium | reverse complement strand
AAGCGCCGCGACCGCCAGGTCGGGCTCGCCGATTTCGTCAAGGGGCTACGCGAGGGCCAATAGTGGCGGTTACGGTCTCGCCTCGCCATGGGCCAGGCTATAGGGCCTTGCCATAGGCTTGGGCCAGGGCGCAGAACGCCGCGATGTCGAGTTCTTCGGCCCGGGCGGTCGGCGTAACCCCGGCGCCGGCAATTAGCTTGGCGGTGTCGATCTCTAATGATTTGAGGCTGGTTCGCAACATCTTGCGGCGCTGACCGAAGGCCGCCTTGGTCACGCGCTCAAGATCGTTCCAGGTGACCTTCTCTACCGCTTCAACCCGGGGCGTGAGGTGCACCACCGTCGAGGTCACCTTGGGCGGTGGGGTGAACGCCTGGGGTGGAATGTCGAACATGGCGCGGACCTCACACAGCCACTGGGTCATCACCGAAAGGCGCCCATAGTCCTTGGTTCTGGGCTTGGCGAAAAGCCGCTGGGCGACTTCCTTTTGCAGGGTCAGGGTCAGGCCGCGAAAGTCCTGGATCCTCTGGAGCCATTTTATCAGCAGCACGGTCGCGATATTGAAGGGCAGGTTGGCGACGATGTTGTAGGGGCCATCGCTGCCCACCATTCGGCAGAGAGCGATCTCGTCGATGTCGAGGGCGTCGCCGTGCTCGACATGGAGGCGGCCCGGATAGGCCTTGGCCAATTCATTGAGGGCGTCGACGCAGCGCTGGTCGCGTTCGACCGCGACCACCGATTTTGCCGCCGACGCCAACAGCGCCCGGGTCAGCCCCCCCGGGCCGGGTCCGATCTCGATCACGGTGCAGCCGCCGAGATCGCCACCGGCGGCGGCGATGCGCGCAGTGAGGTTGAGGTCGAGCAGGAAATGCTGGCCCAGGCCCCGGCGCGCCGATATGCCGTGGCGCGCGATGACCTCGCGCAGGGGCGGAAGTTCCGGGGCGGCCGGGGCGGCTTCAATGTCTTGGGGAATTTCAGGCAACCGATTGCCGGCACTTCGCCGCCGCCCGGCGTTCCGCGATCGAAGCCGCCGTCTTCAAGGCGGCGATGAGGCTGTCGGCGCGCGCCGTGCCGGTGCCGGCGATGTCCAGCGCGGTGCCGTGATCCGGCGAGGTGCGGGCCAGAGGAAGGCCAAGGGTAATGTTGACGCCGCCATGGAAATCGATGGTTTTCAGGGGAATCAAGGCTTGGTCGTGATGCATGCAGATGACGGCGTCATAACCATCCCGGGCGCCTTGGTGAAACAGGCTGTCGGCGGGGACGGGGCCATGGACCTTGATGCCACGCCGTTTCGCGATGTCGATTGCGGGGGCGATGATGTCTATTTCCTCAAGCCCGAGCGCGCCACCCTCACCGCCATGGGGATTGAGGGCGGCAACCGCCAATCGTGGCTCCAAGATGCCAAAGTCGGCCTTCAAGGCGGCCTCGGTGGTCACCGCGCAATCGACGATCTCCTCGGTGCGGAGCGCGGCAATGGCCTCCCGCAAAGCCATATGAATGGTGACCGGAACCACCCTCAGTCCGGGGCAGGCCAGCATCATCCGAGGCACTATGGTGGCGTTGGTAAGATCGCCGAGATATTCGGTATGGCCGGGATGGCTGAACCCGGCTTCATACAGGGTTTCCTTGTGGATCGGGTTTGTCACCATTGCCGCCGCGCGGTGGCTCTGGACCAGCTCCACGGCGCGGTCGATGGCGGCAATGACGGTTTTGGCGTTGGCGGCATCTGGATGGCCCGGCGTCGCCGGCACGGCCAGGGGCTGGGCCAGAACCGGCAGTGCCCTGGGGAATACGGTGGCGGCCAGGCCGGGGTCGGCGATGACCTCTATGGGCACATCGGCGCCAATCTTTGATGCCAGGCGCTCGAGGCGGCCGGGATCATCAATGGCGAAGAATGCCGGCACACCCAGTTGGTCCCGCCCGAGCCAGGCCTTGAGGGTAATCTCGCCGCCGATGCCCGCGGGCTCGCCCATTGTTAGCGCCAGAGGCATCAATTGCGTCATGGCTTTCCTCAATGCCCGCCGCTAAAGGCGAATTTCCACGAATGCGGTCTGGCGCAGCTCGCGCAAATGACGCCGGGAAAACAACTCGACCTTCTGGTTAAGCAGCTTCAAACGCACGTCTTTTCGTGTCGGCAGGCGTATGGCGGGGGTTTTTCGCTCGCACACCATGAGGATCCGAAGGCCCTCTTTTGTTTGCACCGGCTGGCTGGCGCGGCCGATCGCGAGACCGGCAACGATACCGCGTAGCGCGCGGGGCAGTTCACGCACTTTGACTGTGACCAGGCCGCTTAAAGCTTCCTGGCCGAGTTCTTTCGCCGCCCGGGCCATGTTGTTGCAACCGGTGATGGTGCCGGCGACGGTCTGCATGCGTGCTTCCAGAGCCGCGACATCATTGGCCGCGGTGTTGGGGGGGATTGGTACAAGTATCTGGCGCAGCGCAACCTTGGCTTGATCGGCATTCGAACGCGAATTGGCGCGGTGGTTTCGCAAAGCAATGATCCGATACCCGGCGGACGTGCGGATCGGGTGAGAGATGTCACCGGGCCGCATCCTGACCAGGATATCATCGACGATCTTTTCGAGTTGCCCCAGCTGTATCCATCCCAACCGACCGCTCTGCCGGGCGCTGGCGTCATGTGAGAATTGTAGGGCAAGATCCGCGAAGGACGCTCCCCGGCGAATTTCATCGACTAACCGGTCTGCATCACGCTTGGCGCGCGCTGCGTTGCGTGGCTGATCGACGATGAGCAGGATTGTCGAAACCTCATAGCTGGGTTTATCCAGATTGGCATTGATGCGGGCCAGCTCCGTGGCGATATCATTGTCGGAAACATCGACGCTGCCCGCCACGCGCCGCTTCAGAACCCTGGCCCAGGACAAGGTTGCCCTGATCTGATCGACCAGGGTGGAAAGCTCGATGCCTTCTCGCTTCAAGTGTGATTCCAGTCCGCCCGGGGCAAGTTTGTTTTGTTTCTCGATGCGCCGTTTTGCACTCTTTAAGTCTTTGTCATCAACCGTGATCTTTAGCCTCTTGGCTTCCTGCAGCTTCAGCTTTTCATCGATCAAAGCCCGTAGCACCTGGCGTGCGAGGCGTTTGCGCAATTGCCGCGAATCCTTGAGATTCGACGAGCGGATGATCATGTTGGTGCGCGCATTGAGATCATAGCGGGAGATCACTTCTTCGTTGATCACCGCCACGATGCCCTCGACATTCTGCGTCTGGCCAGGGCTCTGCCATGGGCCGGCGATGACTGTCAGCATGACCGACACATAGATCAGGATGGTGGATTTGCCCGGAATCACAATTTGCCCCACGAAAACAACCGACTTCAAAAAATTGGACATTTTAGACACCCCATATGGGGATATCCCGTGTCCTCCCGCCAACAAGATACAGGAGCCTGTCTAGGGGTTTCAACCAATCCGCAAGGAATTTCATGACCAACCGGCATGTCCTCGATCCCACATTTGGTCACTTATCGGATGCCGTTGGTTCTAGCTGGGTCTGGAATTCACCCAGATGCTTGAAAACAAGCTGCACGAACACTGTATCCGAGGGTTCCAGATCGCGGTCGCGGGTGAAGCTGCGCCTAAAGGCGGTATTGATCAGGAAGCACTCGTCCTGGTAGGTGATCCCGAAGCTGGACGAAAGGATGCCGCCATCGGCGGTCAGGTCCTGGCGAATGTCCGCCGCGGCCGACCAGTTTCTGTTAAGCCGGTAGAAGAGGTTTCCGCTAATTTCTTCGCGGTCGCCGAATTCACCGGTGCCGGCCTCTTCCCCGACGAATAGATAATTGATGCCGAGCCGCAAATTAGGCGGGCCGGCGGCCAAGGTGACTTCACTGCGGGCGGCACGGAAATTGTCGGGATCGAAGCGGAAGCGGTAGAGGAAATCAAGATAAGGCCCGGGTGAAATCTGCAATTTGCCGACCAGGTCGGAAAGATTGTCTTCGAGCCCAGAACCAAAGGCAAAATCACTATCGGTCCGGAACCGAAAGCTTTGTCCGAGGAAGGCCGTGGTGGCGCCGCCGCCGGCGCCATATAGCCCCCATTTCAGTCCGTAAATCACGCGTTGGCCGCCTTCGACCCGGTCGACGCCGGTAAAGCGGTTGGGGCTGAACAGGTTGGTGTCGTCGAACTCCACGTCGCGGCTGTCCTCATTGGGAATTTTCGCCGGATTGTTGCCGTTGGGTGCCAGCACGATGGCGGCCACCGGTTCTATCAATTGGGTGAATTTTTCTTCTTGGCGAATAAGCGGGTAGCGCCATTTGAACATGAACTGGGGGAAGAACCGTCCTGTCACGCCGCTGAAGTTGGTGCCGGGGGCCTCCCCAGCATTGGCGACTTCATCAGCCGAATAAATATCGGTCTGCAGGGTAAGCGACAGGTCGTAGATTTCTCCCGACGGCGTGGTGTGGGGCAGATGCCAACCGGTCCTGAGTGACAGCCGGTTGCTATCGGTGCCTTCGTCACGGGTCAGGGACAACAGGCTGGCGTCGAAGTTTATTCGTCCGCCGCGGATACCGGGTGAGCCGACAAAATTATATTCGGCGAAGGGCAGGATCAATGGGGTCTGGCCGGGATCGTCGGTTGCCCGCAATCCCTGGAACGAAAGGGCGCTGAGCTTGGCATAATTGCGCCCCCGGAAGCCCTCGACAAAACCCGAAGTGGTCAGGGTTGGTTCCGAACCAAAGCCATAACGCCTGAGGTAGGTATCGTCGGTTGTCCGGTTGATATTGATCCCGGCGCGCCAAACATTGTCGATATCGTAATTGCCGGTTCCACGTACATGGCCACGGGAACCATTGCTCGTGGCCCCGGTATCATCGCTTTTGGTATAGCTTCCGGACAACTGGTATTCGCCGTTGACCAGGCGCTGGCGATATTCGCCGGCAAAGACCGGGCCCTCATTGCTGGTGTAGATCGGGGTTAAGGTGGCGTCCTTGTCGGGCGCGATGTTCCAGTAGTAGGGGGCCTTGATCGTCAATCCAAGATCAGTGGAATTGCCATAGCTTGGCGACAGAAAACCGCTGCGCCGCTTTACGGTTGGATCGGGGTGAAAGAAAAACGGCATGTAAAGCACGGGAATGCCGAACATCTCCAGGGTGGCATCGCGGTATTCGATGTCCTTGGTGGTCTTGTCGTGGATCACCCGCACCCCCTTGATCTGCCACAGCGGCGCGCGCGAGGGGTGGTCCTTGCACAGCTTGCAGGGGGAAAACACGGCCTTGCGCAACTCGGTGATGACACCCCCAACGCGTTTGGCACCGACCGCCGCCAGCCTCGAATTGTCGGTCATCAGCAGGCTGAAACTCGTGATCAGCCCGTCCTTGAATTTGTTGCTGAGCACCGCTTTTTCGGCGAACATAACTTCACCGGTGGGCTCCATCAGGCTGACATTGCCCGTCGCCGTCACCGTGTCGGTGTTGCGGTCGTAGATCACTTTGTCGGCCAGAAGCACACGCTCGCCCTGTGCCAACTCGACATGCCCGGTGGCGATGACGATCCCATTTTCCTTGTCGAAGGTCACCGAGTCGGCCTTCAGCAGCACCGGGATATCGGCGGAGGGGGATTGCTGTGAGATTGCCGGACTGGCCGGCAACAGGGCCCAGACAGCGACGATCAACAGCCAAAGCAACGACCTTGATGTAATTAACCGGGACGTAATCATCCGGGCGCCCGCTTAGCCGTCTTCAATATGCAGCAAGACGGCAAGCCCAAGCAGCAGGGTTACCCCCGCCGGGCTCCATGCCGCCAGCGCCGGTGGCAGGTTGGACGAAAGGCCAAGAGCCATCACCATATCGGAGAGCACGAACAGCAGAAAACCGAACAGCACGCCGCAGCCGATAAGGACGGCAACGGCGCCCCGGCGCGCGAGACGCAAGGAAAAAACCGCGGCAATCAGAACCATGGCGCACAGCAGCAAGGGGATCGCCAGCAGCGAATGCCAGTAGAGCCGGTGACGGGTCGCGGAAAACCCCGAGGAATCGAGGAGGTCGATGAAGACCGGAAGATCCCAAAACGACATGGTTTCCGGCGTGGCGAAGCTGTCTTGGATCTTGTCGAGGGTCCAATTGGTTTTGACCCGGTGGCGCGCCTTGATCTCGGCGGGCCGGCCCGGCGCCGTCACCACCACGTCCTTGAGGTTCCAGTATCCGTTCTCAAGCTGGGCCTCGGATGCATCGAGGCGTCCGATGAAGCGGTCGGCGCCTTCATAAAGGAAGATGATGACATTGCGAAGCCGCATGTCGGGCGATGTCACATGGGAGGCATGAATCACCGACTGCCCCTTGTCATCGGCCTGGCGCAGCCACAGGCCTGATTTCGATACCGAAAGCAAGCTGGTGCGGCCGAGAAGGAATTTTGACTCCAATTGCTCGTGACGGGACAACATGGTCGAGGCCACCGGGTTGAAGACCGTGACATTGAAGATCCCGATCAACAAGGCAATGACCACCGCCGGAAATATAAACTGCCAAACCGAAACACCGGCGGCGCGCACCACCGCCAATTCATGGAACCGGGTCAGCCGCCAGAATGTGTGCATGCCACCGAACAGAAGGGCAAACGGGATCACCTTCTGGATCAGGAACGGCAGCTTGAAGAACGCCATCTGCAGGACGAGTTGCATGTTCACGTTCGGTTTGGTGGCTGTCCGGCGAAACAATTCGACCACGTCGATCAGCAGGATGACCGCGGCCATTACGAACAGCACGACGGCGAAACTGAACAGGAAGCGGCGGCCGATATAGAAAGACAGCGTGGCCGATAGGCGGGTCGCAGTGGCCATTTCAGATCCCGGAGGAAGTTCCCTTACAATTGAAATCGAGCGGAAATTCTCTTACACAACGCAATATTGGCAAAATCGGGACCTGCGGGCAATCCGCGAAAAAGACATCACGTTTGGGCTTCGATTGAGTTTAACCAGGTGCGGCACATTGTTACCACGGTTTAAAAGCGGTCTTTCGACCTCAAGGGGATTTCATTCGATCCTAGGGTGCTACCTTGCGGTGGTGTTCGCGATCCGGGCGGGCTTGTTCCCCGGGGTGACCAACGATGATGCCGAACAGCTCTTGCTGTCGCAAGTCTTGGCATGGGGCTATGACCTGCGCAACCCGCCTCTGTTTACCTGGTTTGTGGTTGCAATGCAGCAGATTACCGGAGTTTCGGTCTTTGCCACCGAAGCGGTCAAGTTCGCCCTGTTGTTCCTGACTTACGCACTGATTTACCGTTCCGCCCGTATCATCCTTCGCGACAATCTGTTGGCGGCCTTGGCGGCATTGTCTTCGCTCGCGGTCTTCCAGTTCCTGTGGGACGCCGTGATCAATTACAGCCATACCGTTCTGCTGGCGGCCGCCTTGGCGGCGTTGCTCTATGCCATCCTACGCCTTGGCGAGCGCAAGGACTGGGCGTCTTATATCTTGATCGGCTTGACACTGGGGGTCGGAATCCTCGGGAAATACAGCTTCATCGCCTTCGCCGCCGCGCTTCTGGCGGCGGCGATGTGGGACAGGAATTTGCGGCAATGCGTCCTGAGCCCCAAATTCCTGGTGAGTTTGGCCCTGGCCCTGGTGATCGTCTCACCCCATCTGAGCTGGTTGATGGCGGCGCGCCAAGTCGGCGAACTTGCCCTTCCAGGCGCTGAAAGCTGGACGTTGTCGCCATCGGCGATTCCCAATCTCGGCCAGTTCGCAGTGCAATATGCCGCCTTTTTCGGGCCCTTGGCGATATTGCTTGGCGTCATATTCCACCAGGCCTTCGCGCCATTGCGCCCGGATACCGCGCCGGGTGGCCGCCGTCTTCTCGCCATCGCCTTGGCCATCCTCACCATCGGCGTCGTCATCTTTGTGGTGGGGTTCAATGCGCCGGTATTCAGGCCACGCTACATGGTCATTTTCGCCGTCTTTCCGATGTTTTTGTTTGTCTGCTTCGACCCGGGGAAGATGGCCGAAAAGCAGATCAACCGATATGTGCTGACGCTTGGCGTCCTGGCTTTGCTGGTTCCGGCGACCTTGTTGGCGGCCTATGTGGGGGATCCGGGTTACCGGTGCAAACGGTGCTACTTACATGTGAATTACCCAGCGATTGCCCAAAAGCTACGCCAAGCCGGGTTCAAAACCGGGACCATCGGGTCTCTGGACCGGAAATACCCGCTGTCCGGGGGGCTGCGGCCCGCCTTCCCAGGGGCCCGGATATACAGTTGGAAATTCACCGGTTTCCTGGCGCCGCCGCCTCGCGCGGCGGGCCAGTGCCTGCTGATCTGGAGCGTGACCGGCGATGCCGGCCAGGACCAGCTGAACGAGGCCTTCGTGCTCAGCGATGCGAAACGCCGGTTCCGGGTGAGCCCGGCGGCATTCGGCCCATCCCTGCGCCTCCGCCAAAAGCTCAAGATGTCGGATACAAGGGCTGTGGAGTTCGGCTATATCCTGGCGCCAAAGGGCGCCGGAGATTGCCGCTGAGGCGTCAGACCCGGCCTTGAAGTTCGCTGATGTATGACGCGGCGCGGCGCGGCGCATGGTGTGCCAGCACGTAATAGGCCGCGGCAATCACGGCCAAGGGGACGATATACATAAGCGGTATGACCCCCGGCATGGCCTTGGCAAGGCTATGCAGGCCAATCGAGGTGGCCTGGAGGATCAGCACCAAGATGGTGGCCAGCAAGATCCGCTTGAATTGCCCACGGCGGTTGAATTGTCCGGACAGCAAGCTGGCAAGCCCGACCAGCGCGAAGACAAGCGCCATTAACGGCGCTGCCAGCCGCTGATGGCCTTCGGCCCTGAGCTGTGCCGCGTGTTTGCGGTCCATATCAGAATTGCCGGGGAAGAACAGTTCGTTGAGATAGCGTTCGCGGGGATCGCGCCAGCGGATGCCGGGCGGCGATGTCACCTTGCCCAAATCGACGGTGTAGCTGTCGAAATAGAGCAACGACAATTCCTTACGCTTGCGCTCGACGACCTGCCGGTTGCCGTTGATCATGACGACCCGGGGGCCCTTGGCGGTCTGAACAAAGGCGCCGCGTTCCGCCATCATGGTGACCGGCTTGTTCGGGATGCGCTCGTCATGGACCAAGATGCCCAAAAGCTCGCCGGCGCCCGAGCGCTCCCTGACATAGACGGTCAGACCCTTGGCGACGTAGTTGAAGGCGCCTTCCTGCAAGATCACGGCGGACTGATCGTGGCGGATGGAGAATTGCAGATCCTTGAAATGCCGGTAGGCCAGCGGCATGAGATAGACCGTCAGCGCATAACTCATCAAGGTGACAAGAACCGCAAGCAGGATCGCCGGCCGCGCCAGGGCGACCGGGCTAAGCCCGGAAGCCCTGAGAACCACCAACTCGCTGTCCATGGTCATCTTGGTGTATGCGAACGCCACCGCCGCGAACAACGCCACCGGCAGCACCACCGACATCATCATCGGCATCACCAGGGCAATGAGCTTGAGGAAGGTCGTCACCGGCAGGCCCCGGTTCATGATCATGTCCATGAAGCGCAGGGACTGGGTCAGCCAGATCACGCCGGCAATGGCGATGGCAACAAAGACCAGCGGCCAAAAGGTCTGGCGGAAGATGTATCGCGAACAGCACCGCATTGGCGCCATTATAGCGGTTCCGCCGCCGCTGGCCACCTCACACCCTAGCATTAGATTTCCCGGCGCCAAGGCGCTACATTGCGCGGCATTGCGCCACTCACCGTCAACCAACCTTGCGTGATGTCGGGAGAGCCTCATGAAGATCGCGTTTTCATCAGCCACGTCTCCAAAGGCCGGGGCTCTCGCCGTCGGCGTGCTCGCGGACAACCGCTTGACCCCCGCGGCACGGGAGCTGGACAAGACCACCGGGGGCGCCATCAAACGGGCCCTGGCGGCAAGCCGATTCAAGGGCAAGAAGGGCCAGTCCCTGAGCCTGGTGGCGCCCGCCGGCCTCCCGGTCAGCCGCATATTGCTGTTTGGCCTGGGTGAGGCCAAGGATATCGACGTGCTGGGATTGCAGGAGGCCGGCGGCAAGATCTTCGCGGCGCTGAGCGCCGCCGGCGACAAATCGGCCGGCATCATTGCCGAGATGCCCCGCGGCTGCAAGGTCAAGGCCGGGGATCTCGCCGCCAATCTCGCCTATGGCGCGCGTCTGCGCAGCTACCGCTTCGACAAATACCGCACCAAGGAAAAGGACGAGGACAAGTCCTTCCTCGCCAGCTGCACCATCATGGTCAAGAATCCGGCGGCGGCGCGGAGCGCTTTCGCCAAGTTGGATCATGTCGCCGAAGGGGTTTTCTTGACCCGCGATCTGGTTTCCGAGCCCGCCAACGTGATCTATCCTGAAACCCTGGCGCGCCGGGCCCGGGCCTTGACCCGTCATGGCGTCAAGGTTCAGGTGCTCAATCCCGGCCAGCTCAAGCAGCTCGGCATGGGCGCCCTGCTGGGCGTCGCCCAGGGCTCGGCCCATAGCCCCAGGGTGGTGGTGATGCGCTGGGACGGCGCCCCCAAACGCGCCCGCGACAAGCAACCCATCGCCTTCATCGGTAAGGGGGTCACCTTCGACAGCGGCGGCATTTCGATCAAGCCGTCGGGCGGCATGGAAGATATGAAATGGGATATGGCGGGGTCGGCCACGGTCATCGGGCTGATGCGGGCGCTGGCGCTGCGCAAGGCCAAGGCCAACGTCGTCGGCATCGTCGGCCTGGTCGAAAACATGCCCTCGGCGACGGCCCAGCGTCCCGGCGATGTGGTCAAGTCCATGTCGGGCCAGACCATCGAGGTCATCAATACCGATGCCGAAGGCCGCCTGGTCCTCGCCGACGTGCTGCATTATTGCCAAAAGCGCTTCAAGCCGAAATTCATGGTCAACCTTGCCACCCTGACCGGCGCCATCATTGTCAGCCTGGGCGATGCCCATGCCGGGCTGTTCGCCAATGACGACACCCTGGCCGAGCGGCTGACCGCGTCGGGCAAGTCGGTGGGTGAGCTGCTGTGGCGGTTTCCCCTTGCTTCGGTCTATGACAAGCAGATCAATTCGGCCATCGCCGACATGAAGAATGTGGGCTCGGGCCGGGGCGCCGGCAGCATCACCGCCGCCCAGTTCCTCAAGCGCTTCGTCAGTGACGACGTGCCTTGGGCCCATCTCGATATCGCCGGGGTGACGTGGTCGAAGAACGACGCCCCCACCGTGCCCAAGGGCGGCACCGCCTTCGGCGTGCGCCTGTTGGACCGCCTGGTCGCCGATCATTACGAGGCCGGTTGATGGCCGAAATCGGCTTCTATCACCTCCAAGGCATGGCCCTGGAGGCGGCGCTGCCCAAGCTTCTGGAAAAGGTCCTGGCCAGCAATGGCCGCGCCGTCGTCATGGCCGGGTCCGAGGACCGCGCCGAGGCCCTGAACACGGCGCTGTGGCTCTATCATCCCAACTCCTTCCTGCCCCACGGCTCAGCCCGGGATGGCCATGCTGCCGATCAGCCGGTGTGGATCACGGTGGCCGACGAGAACCCCAATGGCGCCAATTTCCTGGTCCTCACCGATGGCGCGGTGTCGGCCAATATGGACGGCTTCGAGCGCTGCCTGGAAATCTTCGACGGCGCCGACGCCGATGCGGTCACCGCCGCCAGGGCCAGGTGGCGGGAATATGGCGAGAAGGGCCATGTCATCCGCTATTGGCAGCAGACCGAGGCCGGCGGCTGGGAGCAGAAAGCGTCGGGTTCGGACTCATAAAGTGACCATTGCGCTTGCAGGGCCATTGCCTGTATAAGGCCGGACCCCAGGCAATTGAGACTTACGAACATGGCTATCGAACGGACACTCTCGATCATCAAGCCCGACGCCACCCGGCGCAATCTGACCGGGCAAATCAATGCCCGCTTCGAAGATGCGGGCCTTCGAATCGTCGCCCAGAAGCGTTTACAGCTGACCCGGGAACAGGCCGAACAGTTCTATGCCGTCCATGCCGAGCGGGCGTTTTTCGATGATCTATGCAATTTCATGATCTCGGGTCCGGTGGTGGTCCAGGTGCTGGAAGGCGAGGGCGCCATCGCCAAGAACCGCGACATCATGGGCGCGACCAATCCGGCCAACGCCGACGACGGCACCATCCGCAAGGATTTCGGCGAATCGGTCGAGGCCAACTCGGCCCACGGGTCAGACGCCCCGGAAACCGCCACCTTCGAGATCGGCTTCTTTTTCGCCCAGACCGAAATCGTCGGCTAGCGCCTTAGCCTAATCCCGATCCCGATCCGCAAGATGGTCTTCGATGGCCTGGGCCACCGCTATGGCCGGGATAGCGTCGATGGCGGTGCCGCCGAAACCCCACGCGCTCATGGTGTGAATATGGGGGGTATAGGGTGCGAATTTCTTTGGGTCGCTGGGCCCGTAGAGCGACACCATGGAGGCGCCGCCGGCCGCCAGCATGTGCCCGGTTCCCGAACAATTGGACACCGCCGCATCGAGCCGCCCACCCAGGGCCACGGTCAGGGCGGGATCACGCAGGCCCGCCGCGCCGTCGCCATCCCATCCCGGAAACACCGCGCCGGGGACGGCGGCTCTTAACCCGTCGAGCCAGTCCCCCTCGCCGGGGCCGAGGATGAAGACCGCCACCCGGCCACGGGAGATTTGGCCGTTGGCGAGGGCAATGAAACCCTCGAGCGGCCAGCACTTGCCGGTGTCCTTGCGCCCGGCGCCGGGGGCGAAGCCGACATAGACCGGGCCATCGGGCAGCATGGCTTGGGCCGCCTCGCGGCACTGCGTCGGCACCGGTAGGTGATGATCGGGGCGAATGGCGCGCCCGGCGGCGGCGGCGACCAGGGCCAGGAGCTTGTCGATCAGGAGTCTGGGCGCCGGCACATCGGCGGGCGGCTTGGCATCGGAAAACACATATCCCCAGGTCGAGGATATGAAGCTTTGATGGGGGATTCGGCGCAACAAAAGCGTGCGCACCGGCATCTTCTGGGTGTCGATGATCAGATCGAATTGGCGTCCGGCCAAGGGTCGGCGCCAGGAAAACAGGGCCATCGGGCCGGTGCCGAGATTAAGGTCCGTCACCATCTCATGGATCAAATCCTGGGTCAGGGATTTTAAGATGCCGTCGAACTGCGCCGGGCCGAGGCCCGGGATCCAGGTGATGCGCGCATCGGGGAAGGCGTCATGGATGGCGCGCAGGAAAGGCAGCTTGATCATGTTCTCGCCAAGCGCGTCATCGGGGCTGGAGCCGACATAGACCAGGACGCTTCGGGGCGGGGGCGCCAAACTCAGGACCTGCCCAGGATTGCGCCGGGGCTGACAAGCAACCCGGACGCCGCCTGGGCTCCGTCGATCACGGCGGTCTCGCCTTCGACGCGGACCCGGCCTTCGGCGATCAGGCCAAGCGCCAGGGGATAGATCATATGTTCGGCTTCGAGCACCCGGGCGGCCAGGGATTCGGCATCGTCGCCGGCTTCCACCGGCACCGCCGCCTGGACGATGATGGGGCCTGCGTCCATGGCCGGGCGGACGAAATGGACGGTGCAGCCCGATATTCGCACCCCGGCCGCCAGCGCCTGGGCCTGGGCGTCGAGCCCCTTGAAGGCGGGAAGCAGGCTGGGGTGGATGTTGATGATCCGGTCGCGCCAGCGTTCGACGAAGGCCTCGGACAGGATGCGCATGAAGCCGGCGAGACAGACCAGCTCGACCCCGGCGTCTTCCAGCGCGGCGCCGATGGCGTCGTCGAAGGCGCCGCGGCCGGGAAAATCAGTGTGCTCGATCACCAGGGTGGCGCAGCCGGCGGATTTGGCCCGCTCCAGCCCGGCGGCGTCCGGCTTGTTGGAGATCACAAGGGCGATCTCGGCGGGAAACTTGGCATCGGCGCAGGCGTCGAGCAAGGCCGCCAGGTTGGTGCCGCGGCCCGAGATCAAGACGCCGGTTTTCAGCCGCGCCATGCCGTCTCCATGGCCTCGATGCGGCATCGCGGCCCATCGTCCGTCTTCTCGACGGTGCCGATGGTCCACACCGTCTCGCCGCCGTCACGCAACACCCGGGCGAGGCTCTCGGCGTCTTTCGGCGCGGCGATGGCGACCATGCCGATGCCGCAATTAAACGTCCGGGCCATTTCCGCCGCCTCGACGCCCCCCGCATCCGCGAGCCACTTGAAGACGTCCGGACAAGTCCATGACGCGGCATCAAGCGCGACGCCAAGGCCCGGGGGCAGCACCCTCGGGATGTTGTCAATCAGCCCGCCGCCGGTGATGTGGGCCAGGCCCTTGACGCCGCCGGCAGCGATCGCGGCAAGCACGCTTTTGACATAGATCCGGGTCGGCGCCAGCAGCGCTTCGCCCAACCCAAGGCCTGACTGGAACGGGGCGTCTTCATCATATGCGAGACCGGCATCGGCGACGATCTTGCGCACCAGGGAAAAGCCGTTGGCGTGGAGCCCCGCCGACGCCAGGCCCAGCACCACGTCCCCGGCGGCGATATCGGCCCCGGTGAGCAGGCTGCCGCGCTCGGCGGCGCCGACGGCGAAGCCGGCGAGGTCGAAATCACCCTTGGCGTAAAGGCCGGGCATTTCAGCGGTCTCACCGCCGATCAGGGCGCAGCCGGCCAACTTGCACCCGGCGCTGATACCGCCGACGATCTCCGTCGCGGTCGCCACGTCAAGGGCGCCGGTGGAGAAGTAATCCAGAAAGAACAGCGGCTCGGCCCCTTCGGTCACCAGATCATTGACGCACATGGCGACCAGGTCGATGCCGACGGTGTCATAGCGCCCGATGGTGCTGGCAAGTAAGACCTTGGATCCCACCCCGTCGGTGGCGGCGACCAGGATCGGGTCCTTGAAACCGCTGGCCTTGAGGTCGAAGGCGGCTCCGAAGCCGCCGAGCTCCGCCTCCGAGCCTGGCCGCGAGGTGGCGCGAGCCAGCGGCCCGATGGCTTCGACCAGGGCAGCGCCGGCATCGATGTCGACTCCGGCGTCCTTGTAGGACGTGTGCTTAATGGGTTTCTCGGTCACGGTTCCATGATAGGCTGGATGCGTGGTACGGCCTTGAGAGCGCTGAAAATACTCTATCCGGGACGGTTTGCAATGGTCCATCCTTGCCCCGCATGGGGGGCGGCGAAATTTCGTTTGATGGCCCGTTTGATGATAAGCGTTTGCGCCGTGGTTTTGGCGGCCTCGCCCCGGGTTTCCAGCGCCCAGCAGGTCTTCACCGTCCCCGATGTGGTTGTCGACGCCACCGCCGAGACCGCCGCCGCCGCCCGGGTCACCGCCCTGGCCCAGGGCCAAAGCCTGGCGTTCCGCCGTTTGCTCGAACGTCTCACCCTTAGAGCCGATTATGGGCGCCTGCCAAGCGCCAAGGAAGCCGGTCTCGACGATCTGGTGCGCGATTTCCAGATCGAGGAGGAAAAGACTTCCGCAGTGCGCTATCTGGCAAGGCTCAAGATCCGCTTCAAGCCCGGCGCCATTCGCCACCTGTTGCGGTCGAGCAACATCCCCTTCGCCGAGACCATCTCCAAGCCGGTGCTGGTTTTGCCGGTCTATGACATCGCCGGCGCCTTATCGCTGTGGGACGAGCCCAACCCGTGGCGCGATGCCTGGGCCCGGCTGCCGGCGCGGGACAGCCTGGTGCCCCTCGTCGTGCCGCTGGGGGATCTCGCCGACATCGCCGATATCGGGGCCGAGCAGGCGGTGAAAGGGGATATGAAGCGGCTCGGCGCCATCGCTAGGCGTTACGCCGCCGCCGACAGCCTGGTGGCGGTGGCGACGCTCCGCATGGCCGCGCTGGCCAATCTCACGGAGGTCCAGGTGCCGATGATCCAGATCAACGTCACCCGCATCGGCGGCGCCTCCCTGGGCCGCACCATCATCGAGACCTTCACCGCCGAGACCCCAGATGGCCTGCTTGCGATGTTGGCCAAGGCGGTGCGCAACATCGCCGATCAGGTCGAGGAGATGTGGAAGCAGGACAATCTGATCCGCATCGGCCGCAAGGACGTACTCACCGCGGAACTGGCAATTTCAAAGCTGGCGGATTGGCTCAAGGCCAAGAAGCTTTTGCGAGGGATCACTTTCATACGGCGCAGCGATTTAGTATATCTGTCACGCAACAAAGCCGTGGTCAGACTACAATTCAACGGGGATCAGGAGCAGTTGAAACTCGCTCTCGCGCAAAGTGATCTTTTGCTGTCCCAAGGACCGACGTCATGGGTCCTCAGCCTGGGTGGTGCCCAACCATCGTCAACACGCCCGTAAATCTCCCCAATCTTATTTCGCTCTGCCGGTTGTTGTCGGTGCCGCTATTGGTGTGGCTGATCCTGGACAACCAGATGGAGTGGGCGTTCTGGCTGTTCATCGCCGCCGGCATCTCCGACGCGGTTGACGGATTTATCGCCAAGCATCTCAACAGCGAGTCCGTCCTCGGCGCGTATCTCGATCCCCTGGCCGACAAGGCGTTGCTGGTCAGCGTTTACATCGCCCTCGGCAATCAGAGCTTCCTGCCCAACTGGCTGGTGATCATGGTGGTGTTCCGCGATATCATGATCGTCGGCGGCGTTCTGTTGTTCTATACCCTGACCCAGACCCTGAAGATGGAGCCCTTGTTGATCAGCAAGGCCAACACGGTGGCGCAGATCGTGCTTGCCGGGGCGGTGCTGGGAATCGCCGCCATGAACCTTAGCAAAAGCGGAGTGGCGTTGTTGCAGAGTTATTTGTCCTGGCCCCTGGTCTATCTGGTGGCGGTGACGACCTTCGCGTCCGGCGCCACCTATCTGGTGCAATGGAGCCGCAGGGCGGCCAAAATGGAAGACGTCCAATGACCGGCGAAAGACAGGCCTGGTTCTGGCTGGCGGGGACCGCCGCGGTTATCGGGCTGCTGTTCGTCTTCCGGTCGATCCTGCTGCCGTTCGTCGCCGGCATGGCGGTGGCCTATCTTCTCGACCCCATCGTCGACCGTCTTCAGACCTGGAAGCTGGGGCGCGCCGTCGCCACCTCGATTGCGCTGGTTTTGTTCTTCGTGTTTGCGGTTTTGGCGTTTCTGCTTCTGGCGCCGGTGCTGCAATCGCAAATCGTCGATTTTTCCGCCCGTGTTCCCGGCCTGCTGGAGGGCCTCCATGAACAGCTGAGCGGCCTGCTGGAGATGGCGGCGGCCCGGCTTTCGGCCGAGGACATGGAGCGTTTGCGTGGCATGGCGGGCGATCTCGCGGGCAATGCCTTGTCGTTCTTTGGCGATGTCATCTCAAGGGTGTGGAGCGGCGGTCTCGCGCTTTTGAACCTGTTGGCGCTGATCTTCATTACCCCCATCGTCGCGTTCTATATGCTGCGCGACTGGGACCGCATCATCACCGTCATCGACGGCTGGCTGCCGCTGGACCATGGCGACGTCATCCGTGCCCTGGTCCGCGAGGCCGATGGCCTGCTTGCCGGGTTCGTCCGCGGCGTGCTGTCGGTGTGCCTGATCCTTGGCGTGCTCTACGGCATCGCGCTCAGCCTGATCGGCCTCGATTTCGGTTTGGCCATCGGCCTTGCCGCCGGACTGGTGTCCTTCATCCCGCTGTTCGGCGCCCTGTTCGGCATGGTGGTCGGCGTCGGGCTGGCCTTGGCCCAGTTCAGCGACTGGCTGCCCATAGCCCTGGTCGCCGGGGTTTTCGTCGTCGGCCAGATCCTCGAAGGCAATCTGCTGACGCCTAAGCTGGTGGGTGAGCGCATCGGACTGCATCCGGTTTGGGTGATCTTCGCCTTGATGGCGGCGGGCGCGGTGTTCGGCTTCGTCGGTTTGCTGTTGGCGCTTCCCATCGCCGTCATCATCGGCGTGCTGGTGCGGTTCGGCTTTGAGCGTTACCGCAAGAGCCGGTTGTTTCTTGGCTCCGGCTCGTAAGGTTGATGAAACACCGCGACCCATCCATCGCCGCCGCAGCCCCCGGTCCGGCGCCATTGCCGGGCCAGATTGCCTTCGAATTCGACCATCGCCCGGCCCAGGGCTGCGAGGATTTCGTCGTGGCCCCGTGCAATCTTGACGCGGTGGCCTGGATCGATTTGTGGCCCGATTGGCCGTCACCGGCGCTCGCCATTTTCGGCCCCCCCGGGTGCGGCAAGACCCATCTCGCCCGGGTGTGGCAGGCGCGGAGCCGAGCCCGCCACCTCGATCCGGTTGACCTGGCGCGCCCCGGCCACTTTGCTGCTTTCGAGCCCGGGCCTGAGTGCTGGATCGTGGAAAATCTTTCCCTGGCGCTTTGCGATCGGAATTTGGGGGACCAGGATCTGGCGCAGCCCTTTCTCCATGTCTTCAACCGCATCAATGAGGCCAAGGGCCAGTTGCTGGTGGTCGACCGCAGCCCGCCGGCGCGCTGGCCGGTGGCGCTCAAGGATCTCGCTTCGCGCCTTGCCGCCATGCCGGCGGTGGCGGTGGGCCCGCCCGACGATGCGCTGATCGGGGCCTTGTTGGTCAAGCTGTTCGCCGACCGCCAGCTCAAGGTTGCGCCCGAGGTCGTGATCTACCTGCTCGCGCGCATGGAACGCAGCTTTGACGCCGCCCGGGACCTGGTGGCGGCGATCGACAGAGCGGCCTTGAGCGCCGGGCGCAACGTCACCGTGCCCCTGGTCGGCGAGGTGCTGAGGGCGTCCGAAGCTTCAAAATAAAATCCCCGAACAAAACCGCTAGGGAGAAGACGACATGGATTTTGGAATTCAAGGCCGCGGCGCCATTGTTTGCGCCGCATCAAGGGGGATTGGCCGGGCCTGCGCCATGGCCCTGGCTGAAGAGGGCGTGGCCCTGGTGATCAATGCCCGCACGGTTGAGGATTTGGAGCAAACCGCCGCCGACATCCGCGCCCAGACCGGCGTCGAGGTCACCGCCGTCGCCGGGGACATCACCACCGAGGACGGGCGCGACGCAGTGCTGGCAGCCATGCCCGAGCCCGATATTCTCATCACCAATGCCGGCGGGCCGCCGCCCGGCGATTTCCATGACTGGGACCGGGACATCTGGATCGCGGCGCTCAACGCCAACATGCTGACCCCGATCGAGATGATCAAGGCGACGATAGACGGCATGGCCGCGCGCAAGTTCGGCCGCATCATCAACATCACGTCGAACATGGTGAAGGCGCCGGCCGAAATCCTCGGCCTGTCCAACGGCGCCCGCACCGGGCTGACCGGCTTCGTCGCCGGATTGGCACGCAGGAAGGGCAGCGGCAATGTCACCATCAACAATATGCTGCCGGGAAACATGGATACCCAGCGCCTGCAGAGCAATTTCGTCGCCATGGCCAAGAAGGCGGATATGGATCTGGACGCCTATATCGCCATGCGGCTCGGCAACATCCCCGCCGGCCGGTTGGGCGATCCTGAGGAATTCGGCGCGCTCTGCGCCTATTTGTGCTCCAACCAGGCCGGATATATCACCGGCCAGAACTTCCTGATCGACGGCGGCACCTATCCCGGCATTTTTTAGGGGTCCCGGCATTTTTTAGGGCCGATTTAGACCTTTTCGGCGATTTTTGGTCCTTGGGCCGGCTTGTCTTGCCCCGCCGCCCGGACCATGATGGGGGCAATGAAATAAGCTCTGAGGGGGGCAACATGGCCTTCGGCAAATCAATCTCGTTGTTTCAGCGCACCCATGTGGTCGAAAAGGAGATCGACGAGTTTCTCGACAAGATTTCCCAATCCGCCCTGGTCTTCAAACAGGCGGTCCATGCCTATCTCAGGGACGGCGCCACCGATGATTTCGAAGGCAAGAAGGACCAGGTCAGCGAGCTTGAAAGCCGCGCCGACAATCTGCGCCGTTCGGTGGAGCGCGCCCTATACGCCCAGACCCTGATCCCCGACGCCCGCGGCGATGTCCTTGGCCTGATCGAGAATCTGGATTTCATCCTCAACAAGATCGAGGGCGTGTTGTGGCATTTTTCCATCGAGACGCCGGAGATTCCGGGGGAATTCTGCAATGATTTTACCGACTTGACGGACCAGGTGGTGTCGGCGGTGGAAGCCATCGTGCTGTCGGCGCGGGCGTTCTTCCGCAACATCGAAGCCGTCGGCGATCACATGCACAAGGTCATGTTCTTCGAAAAGGAGGCCGATATGGTCAGCACCAGGCTCAAGCGCGCCATCTTCGCCACCGATCTGCCCCTGAGCAGCAAGGCCCATCTGCGCGACTTTGTGGAGCTGATCGACGACATCGCCGACCACGCCGAGGATGTTGCCGACCGGCTGGCGATCTACGCCATCAAGCGTACCGTCTGATCCGCCCCGTCTGATCCGAGCCGGCCGCCATGGACCTCATCGTTCTCTGCTTCCTGACCAGCGGGCTGTTCCTGGGCTGGTCGCTGGGCGCCAACGACGCCGCCAATGTGTTCGGCACCGCCGTCGGCACCCGCATGGTGCGTTTCGCCACCGCCGCCGTCATCGCCACCATCTTCGTCATTCTCGGCGCCGTGATCAGCGGCGCCGGCGCCGCCCACACCCTGGGCAAGCTTGGCGCCGTCAACGCGCTCGGGGGCTCGTTCATGGCGGCGGGCGCCGCCGCCTTCGCGGTCTATTCCATGACCAAGCTGGGTCTGCCGGTTTCCACCACCCAGGCCATCGTCGGCGCCATCATCGGCTGGAACCTGTTCAGCGGCGCCGACACCGACCGCCAGGTCTTGGCGACCATCCTGGTGACCTGGGTGGTGTGCCCGGTGTTGGCGGCGGTGTTTGCCGCCATC
>CBDUSV010000011.1:0-21171 GCA_965369885.1 uncultured bacterium | reverse complement strand
TGTGAAAGTGGGTACTCGACCGGTCATGATCCCTGGGCCGCCAGCGCCATAACCCTTTATGAATACAGACCCTCAGGCCTGGCTTGTAGTATGTGCGGTCAATTCTGTTATACATGTGGCGCCATTTTCGGGGACGAAAGCCATGGTCCGTAAACTGTTCGGCACTGACGGCATTCGCGGAACGACCAATATCGAGCCGATGACCGCGGACACGGCGTTGCGCGTCGGCATGGCGGCGGGGGCGGAATTCACCCGTGGCGGCCACCGCCACCGCGCCGTCATCGGCAAGGACACCAGGCTGTCCGGTTATCTGTTGGAGCCGGCCTTGACCGCCGGTTTCATCGCCGTCGGCATGGATGTGGTTCTGGTCGGGCCATTGCCGACGCCGGCCGTGGCCATGCTGACCCGCAGCCTGCGCGCCGATCTCGGGGTCATGATCTCGGCGTCCCACAACCCTTATGCCGACAATGGCATCAAACTGTTCGGGCCCGATGGCTACAAGCTGTCCGACGAAGTCGAGAGCCTCATCGAATCCCGGTTCGATTCCGGCGCCACCGGCGATTTGGCGCTGCCGGAGAATCTCGGCCGGGCAACCAGGCTCGACGATGCCGTCGGCCGTTACATCGAATTCGTCAAGAACACCTTCCCCAAGGGCCTGACCCTCGATGGCCTCAAGGTGGTTGTCGATTGCGCCAATGGCGCCGCCTACAAAGTGGCGCCGACGGTGTTGAGTGAGCTCGGCGCCCGGGTCATCGCCATCGGCGATGATCCCGACGGCTACAATATCAACCGCGATTGCGGCAGCACCAGCCCCGAGGCGATGGCGGAAGCCGTGCTCAGCCAGGGCGCCGATCTCGGCCTTGCCCTGGATGGCGATGCCGACCGCCTGGTGGTCAGTGATGAAAATGGGCGCCTTCTTGACGGCGATCAATTGATGGCCGTGGTGGCCGAAAGCTGGCACCGGGCCGGGCGGCTCGATGGCGGTGGGGTGGTGGCGACGGTGATGTCGAATCTCGGCCTCGAGCGCTACCTCGAAGGCCTTGGCCTCAAGCTGATCCGCACCCAGGTCGGAGACCGCTATGTGGTCGAACACATGCGCGAGAAGGGCTTCAACCTCGGCGGCGAGCAATCGGGCCACATCATCCTCAGAGATTACGCCACCACCGGGGATGGGCTTATTGCGGCCCTGCAGGTGTTGGCGGTCCTGGTTCAATCGGGACTCCCCGCCTCCGAGGCCGGCCGTCTGTTCGAGCCCTGTCCCCAGCTGTTGCGCAGCGTCGCGGTAAATGGCGCCAAGCCGCTCGACGATGCCAAGGTCTTAAAGGCGATCCGCGCCGCCGAAACCAGTCTCGGCGCCCATGGCCGCCTGCTGATCCGTGAATCCGGCACCGAGCCCGTGGTCCGGGTCATGGCCGAAGGCGAGGATGAGGCCTTGATCGGCGCCGTGGTCGATGAAATCGTCGGCGCGATCACGGAATGTTCCCGTTCGGTATAAAATAAGATGTTAATATAAGGGTTACATTATTCCTCGAAACTAAGTTCGCGATTCCTCGAATCATAGGTTCAACGGAGAGCTCCATTGCAAGGGCGAGTGCTTATCATTGCCGGTTCGGATTCGGGCGGCGGCGCCGGAATTCAAGGTGATATCAAGACGGTCACGGCCCTGGACGGTTATGCCGCCACCGCGGTGACGGCGCTGACTGCCCAGAACACCCTAGGCGTGGCGGCGGTGGAGGCCGTGGCGCCTGATTTCATCGCCAAGCAGATCGACGTTGTCCTGTCTGACATCGGCGCCGATGCCATCAAGACCGGGATGCTCCACAATACCGAGGTCATCGAGGCGGTGTGCGATGCCCTCGAGGTCGCAGCTTCCATCCCGCTGGTGGTCGATCCGGTGATGGTGGCCAAGGGTTCGGAGCGATTGCTGGATGTCGAAGCCGTTGCCACCCTCAAGCGCCGCCTCATCGTCGGAGCCCGCATCATCACCCCCAACCTGCCCGAGGCCGAGGCGCTGACCGGCATGCATATCGATGATCTGGAAACCATGCAGCACGCCGCCGAGATGCTCATCACCCTTGGGCCCAAGGCGGTGCTGGTCAAGGGCGGCCACCTGGCGGGGAGCATGGTCACCGATATCTATATCGACGATGATGGCAACACTGAGAGGTTCGAGAACCAGCGCATCGAAACCCCCCACACCCATGGCACCGGCTGTGCCCTGGCCTCGGCCATCGCCACCGGCCTGGCCCAGGGCATGCCGATGCTGGACGCGGTGCGCCGGGCGCGGGTCTATGTGCACAAGGCGATCCTGTCCGCCCCCGGCCTGGGCAGTGGTCACGGCCCCCTCAACCACGCCCATACCGTCAACAAGTTCACCGAATAACGGCAATATCCCCGCCCTAGGCACGCAAGACCGATGGCAAAGAGCTATGACATCGCCGTCATTCCCGGTGACGGCATCGGCAAGGAGGTGGTGCCCGAAGCCATCAGTGTGATGGAGGCCGCCGCCACCCGGTTCGGTTTCGAATTCCGCTGGCGGCACTATCCCTGGAGCTGCGAGACCTATGCCGAGACCGGGCGGATGATGCCGGCAGACGGCCTTGATCAACTTAAACGCCATGACGCCATCTTCCTCGGCGCCGTCGGTTTTCCCGGCGTTCCCGACCATATCTCGCTGTGGGGGCTGTTGATCCCGATCCGCCGGTCGATGCGGCAATATGTCAATTTGCGGCCGGTGCGGTTGCTGCCCGGCGTGACGTCGCCCTTGGCCGGGCGCGGCGCCGAGGACATCGATTTCCTGGTGGTGCGTGAGAACAATGAGGGCGAATATTCCGAGATCGGCGGCCGGCTCTATGAAGGCTCGGATGCGGAAATGGTGGTCCAACAGAGCGTCTTCACCCGCCGGGGCGTCGACCGTATCCTGCGCTATGCCTTCGAGTTGGCGCGGGGCCGCGACAAAAAGCACCTGACCTCGGCCACCAAGTCCAACGGCATCATCCACACCATGCCCTATTGGGATGAGCGCTTCCGTACCGTCGCCGCCGACTATCCCGACGTGACCACCGATCAGTATCACATCGACATTCTGTGCGCCCATTTCGTCAGCCATCCCGACTGGTTCGATGTGGTGGTCGGCAGCAATCTGTTCGGCGATATCCTGTCCGATCTGGGCCCGGCGGTGGCGGGCTCCATCGGCATCGCGCCGTCCGCCAACATCAATCCCGAGGGCGATTTCCCCTCCATGTTCGAGCCGGTCCATGGCTCGGCCCCCGATATCGCCGGCAAGGGCATCGCCAATCCCATCGGCCAGGTGTGGTCCGGCGCCATGATGCTGGATCATCTCGGCGAGACCGCGGCCGCCCAGGCGGTCGAGGACGCCATATCGGAGGTGCTGGACGGCGGTGGGCCCCTGACGCCGGATATGGGGGGCAGCGCCACCACCGGGGAGCTCGGCGCGGCCCTGGCCGCCGCGGTCTGATTGCCCCCGCCGCGGCCCTGGATGGCCCTCTGGATGGGCCCTCTGCCCCCCCAGATGCCCAGCGCCGTTAACTTTTGCCCTCGCCAGACGCATATCTGCCCCCTGAATCATGTCATTGACGGGCCGGGGTCACATCCTTAGTATCCGCGCCGGGCCACGCCCCCCCAACGGGGTGCAACTATTCTGGAAGGAATAGATTCATGAATAAGCCGACCATCCGGCCACAAAACCCCAATTTTTCCTCCGGTCCCTGCTCCAAACGTCCCAACTGGTCCGTTGAATGCCTTAAGGACGCCCTTGTGGGCCGTTCGCACCGCTCCGGCGCGGGCAAGTTGAAGCTCGGCGAGGTCATCGATCTCAGCCGCAAGATCCTCCGCATTCCCGACGATTACCGCATCGGCATCGTCGCCGCCTCCGATACCGGCGCCTTCGAGATGGCGATGTGGTCGCTGCTCGGCGCCCGCGGCGTCGACGTCTGTGCGTGGGAAAGCTTCGGCAGCGGATGGGTCACCGATATCGTCAAGCAATTGAAGCTGGACGACGTCCGCCTATTCGAGGCCGATTACGGCGAGATTCCCGATCTTGCCGCCACCGACCCGGCCCGCGACATCGTCTTCACCTGGAACGGCACGACCTCGGGCATCCGGGTGCCCGATGGCGATTGGATCGCCGACGACCGCGAAGGCCTCACGCTGTGCGACGCCACCTCCGCCGTCTTCGCCATGGATCTGCCGTGGCCCAAGCTCGACGTGGTGACATATTCCTGGCAGAAGGTGCTTGGCGGCGAGGCCCAGCACGGCATGCTGATCCTGAGCCCACGGGCGGTGGAACGGCTCGCCAGCCATACCCCGCCATGGCCGATGCCCAAGATCTTCCGGCTTACCAGCAACGGCAAGCTGATCGAAGGCATCTTCAAGGGCGACACCATCAACACGCCGTCGATGTTGTGTGTCGAGGATGCCCTCGACGCTCTGCGTTGGGCCGATGGGCTGGGCGGGCTCGACGCCATGATCAAGCGCGCCGATGACAATCTAGGCGCCATCGCCGATTGGGTCGCCCGCACCGACTGGGTCGATTTTCTGGCCCCGGACCCGGCATTGCGCTCATCGACCTCGGTCTGTCTCAAGATCGTCGCGCCGTGGTTCACCGCGCTCGATGGCGAGGCTCAGGCCGCGGTTCCCAAGGCCATGGTGGCGGCGCTGGAAGAAGAAGGCGCGGCCTACGATATCGACGGCTATCGCGCGGCGCCGCCGGGCCTGCGCCTCTGGGCCGGCAGCACGGTCGAGCGTAACGACCTCGAGGCCCTGTTCCCCTGGCTCGATTGGGCCGCCGAAACCGTGAAAGCCAAGTTCGCCACGAACGTTGGCGAAAGGACAGCATGATGCCGAAAGTACTGATTTCCGATCAATTGAGCCAACGCGCCGTCGATATCTTCAAGGAGCGTGGCGTCGAAGTCGATTTCAAGCCCGGCATGAAGGCGGACGAACTTCTGGCCTGCATCGGCGACTATGACGGCCTTGCGGTGCGCTCTGCGACCAAACTGACGGCCAAGGTGCTGGCGGCCGCCGGCAAGCTCAAGGTGGTGGGCCGCGCCGGCATCGGTGTCGACAATATCGATGTCGCCGCGGCGACGGCGCGGGGCGTCATCGTCATGAACACGCCGTTCGGCAATTCGATCACCACCGCCGAGCACGCCATCGCCATGATGTTCGCCCTGGCCCGCCAGATCCCCCTCGCCAACGCCTCGACCCATGCAGGCAAATGGGAGAAGAACCGTTTCATGGGGGTCGAGCTGACCGCCAAGATCCTGGGCATCATCGGTTGCGGCAACATCGGCTCCATCGTCGCCGACAAGGCCCTGGGGCTGAAGATGAGGGTGATCGCCTACGACCCCTATCTGTCGCCGGAGCGGGCCAAGGATATCGGGGTCGAGAAGGTGGAATTGGACGAGCTCCTGGGCCGCGCCGATTTCATCACCCTGCACACGCCCTTGACCGACGCCACCCGCAACATTATCGATGCCGCCGCCATCGCCAAGATGAAGGCCGGGGTCTATGTCATCAATTGCGCCCGCGGCGATCTCATCGTCGAGCACGACATGAAGGCGGCCCTGGACAGCGGCCAGGTGGCGGGCCTTGCGGTCGATGTGTTCCCCAAGGAGCCGGCCACCGACAGCATCTATTTCGGCATGGACCAAGTGGTGGCGACACCCCATCTTGGCGCCGCGACCACCGAGGCCCAGGAGAACGTCGCCCTTCAGGTCGCCGAGCAGATGGCCGACTACCTCACCACCGGGACCGTGGTCAACGCCCTCAACGTGCCCTCGGTCAGCGCCGAGGACGCGCCCAAGCTCACGCCTTATATGATTCTGGCCGAACAGCTTGGGAGCTTCGCCGGGCAACTGGTGCAGACCGGGGTCAAGGCGCTCAGTATCGAATATGAGGGTCAGGTCGCCGGGCTCAACACCAATCCCTTGACCTCGGCGCTGCTCAAGGGCCTGTTGACGCCGATCCTGGAAGCCGGGTCGGTCAATATGGTCAACGCTCCGGTGATCGCGCGAGACCGCGATATCAATGTCACCGAAGTCACCAACAAGCGGGGCACCCACTACCAGACCAAGATCGAACTGCAGGTGCAGACCGAAAATCAGACCCATACCATCACCGGCACCCTGTTCGGCGACAAGCCCCGCATCGTCAATGTCAACGGCATCGTCATGGAGGCCGAGCTTGGCGCCAACATGCTCTATGTCACCAACATCGACAAGCCGGGCTTCGTCGGCAATCTCGGCCGCACCCTGGGCGACGCCGGGGTAAATATCGCCACCTTCGAGCTCGGCCGCACCACCTCCGGCGGCGAAGCCATCGCCCTGGTCAATGTGGACCAGCCCCTGACCGACGAAATCATCGCCAAGGTGTGCGCCATCCCCAATGTGGTGCATGTTCAGGTCCTGAGCTTTTAATCCGCCCATCGGCCAATCCTGCCAATGGCTCGGGGCCGTATTTCGTTTGCCGTTTGCCGGTAAACCCGGTAACACACCGGGCGGAGCGGATCGCCGTTTAAGACAGTCACGGGCCAAGATAGCCACGGGTTGAGAGATCATGAGCAAAGATGCACGCGAGGCCTTGCTGCCACCGGGCATGAACGACATCCTGCCGCCCGACGCCGGCTTCGAAGCCATGATCGTCAATCGGCTGCTCAAGGGCTTCGCCAGCAACGGCTATGAGCAGGTCAAGCCGCCCCTGGTGGAGTTCGAGGAAACCCTGCTGGGCGGCGAAGGCCCGTCGATGTCGGATCAGACCTTCCGTATCATGGACCCGGAATCGCGCCGCATGATGGGGGTGCGCGCCGACATGACGTTGCAGATCGCGCGCATCGCCACCACCCGTCTCAAGGACGCGCCACGGCCGCTCCGCCTCTGCTATGCCGGCCAGGTGTTGCGGGTCTCGGGCAGCCAGTTGCGCTCTGAACGCCAATTCGGCCAGGCAGGGGTCGAGCTCATCGGGGCCGAGAGCAGCGCCGCCGATGCCGAGATCATTGCCCTTGCCGCCGACCAGTTGGTGGATGCCGGCCTCAAGGACCTTTCGGTCGATTTGACCGTGCCGACCCTGGTGCCGGCGGTGTGCGCGGCCCATGGCATCGATGGCGCCGACGCGGCCAAGGCGCGGGCGGCGCTGGACCGCAAGGACGCCGCCGCGGTCGCCGCTCTCGGCGGCGATAGCGCCGGCATTCTCGGCGCCTTGTTGGCGGCGGCGGGGCCGGCGAAGCGGAGCCTGAGCGAACTCTCGGGCCTGGATCTGCCGGAGGCGGCGAAGCAGGAGTGCCAGCGCCTCGCCGATGTGGTCGAACTCGTCTCACAAGCGGTGCCCGGCCTTACCCTTACCATCGATCCGGTGGAAAACCGCGGTTTCGAATATCACAGCGGTATCAGTTTCGTCCTGTTCGCGCGCAATGTTCGCGGCGAGCTTGGCCGTGGCGGACGCTATTTGGCCGGCAATGGCGGTGGCGAGCCGGCCACTGGATTTTCCCTGTTCATGGATACCCTGATGCACGCGCTTCCCGGCGCCGAGCCCGCGAAAAGGGTGTTCGTCGCCTGGGGCACGCCCGCCGCCGACGCCGCCAAGCTGCGCCAAGACGGCTGGGTGACGGTGGCCGCGGTGGATGAGAGCGATGATGTCGATGCCGAGGCCCGGCGCATGGGCTGCAGCCATGTGTGCCGGTCGGGCAAGGTGGTTCCCGTTGATTAAAGCCGGGGCTAATCACAATGGCTAATGTCGCGGTGGTCGGCGCCCAATGGGGCGACGAAGGCAAGGGCAAGATCGTCGATTGGCTGTCCCAGCGCGCCGACGTGGTGGTGCGCTTCCAAGGTGGCCACAATGCCGGCCATACCCTGGTGATCGATGGGGTGACCTACAAGCTCAGCCTGTTGCCGTCCGGCGTCGTTCGCAAGTCCAAGCTTTCGATCATCGGCAATGGCGTCGTCATCGATCCCTGGGCCTTGCTCAAGGAGATCGACCAGGTGCGCAGCCAAGGGGTGGAGATCACCACCGACAATTTGCGCATCGCCGAGAACGCGGCGCTGATTCTGCCCCTGCACCCCCATCTCGACCAGGTTCGCGAGGCCGCCCGCGGCTCGGACCGCATCGGCACCACCGGCCGCGGCATCGGCCCGGCCTATGAGGACAAGGTGGCGCGGCGCGCCATCAGGATCTGTGATTTGGCCAACGGCCAGGTCCTGGAAGCCAGGGTCGACAATCTGCTCGCCCACCATAACGCCCTGTTGCGGGGCATGGAGGCGCCCGAAGTCGACCGCGACGAGTTGATTGCCGCCTTGCGCGAGGTCGCGCCCAAGATTCTGCCCTACACCGAGCCGGTGTGGCTGCGCCTCGATGAGGCCCGGCGTTCGGGCAAGCGCATCCTGTTCGAAGGCGCCCAGGGGGCCATGTTGGATGTCGATCACGGCACCTATCCGTTCGTGACCTCGTCGAACACCCTGGCCGGCCAAGCGGCGGTGGGGGCGGGGATCGCGCCGGGCGGCGTCGACTATATCCTCGGCATCACCAAATCCTATTGCACACGGGTGGGCGCCGGACCGTTCCCGACCGAGCTCGATGACGATATCGGAAAACTTCTGGGGGAACGGGGCCACGAGTTCGGCACCGTCACCGGCCGGCGGCGGCGCTGCGGCTGGTTCGACGCCGTCCTGGTCCGCCAGGCGATCAAGATCGGCGGCATCCATGGCATCGCGCTGACCAAGCTCGATGTCCTCGATGGCATCGACCAGCTTCAGGTCTGTACCGGATACCGCAATGGGCCTGAGGAGTTGAGCCATATGCCGTCGGCGATCGACATCCAGGGCAAGGTTAAACCGGTCTATGAGGTCCTGGAAGGGTGGCAGGAAAGCACCCGTGGGGCCCGGACATGGGCCGAGCTGCCGGCCACAGCCATCAAGTATATTCGCCGCATCGAGGAGCTTATCGAGGCCCCGGTAGCACTGCTGTCGACCAGCCCCGAGCGCGAGGATACCATTCTGGTCCACGACCCCTTCGCCGACTGAATCCATCAATTGGCAGTACGGTTTGGCGCTGCCCGCCCGCCCGCGCGATGCCGCTAACTATCTAAAATGCAATTTAAAAATCTGCCCGTTAACCAACAGTGTTAACGGGGTGTTTGCTTGGCCGCGCTAGATTGATCGTGGTTTCCAGATGATTCACCATTCCATTTTTTAACCAGCCATTTGAACTAAAGAGATGAGCGTGCAAACAGCATTTGACTACAATCTGGCCGAGAACGTTGACATGAATCTGGCCGAGAACGTTGACATGGCCGAGACGGCCGATCAGCCCTCCGATATGGGCGCGGTCATCTTGAATGACAATGTCGAGATCTCGCCGTCCGAGCCGTTGCCGCATCTCGATTCTCCGACGGCCCGGGCCTTCGCCACCACGGATCCGCGCGGTGGGCCGGAAAATATCTTCGCCCTGATCTGTGACGGCAACGCGCCGCTGCGTGACAATGTCCTGGGCAAGTTGAAATCGCTGCCGTGCCGTGAAATCCTCAAGCTGCTGGAATGGGGCGCCGTCGATTGGCCCGAGGATGGCCAAAGGCACAAAGTGGTCGTCCTCGGCAAACCACAGGGCAGGGCCCTGATGGCGAACCTCGGGAGCACAATCAAGCCCTTGGCCCAAGCCAAGATCATGGATCATGTTCTCAACCCGATGGTTTTGGTGCTTGGCAAATTGGCCTCAAACGGCATCACCCATCGCGCCATTCGCCCCGACAACATCTATTACAGAGACAGAACGCTCACCAGTGTCATACTTGGTGAGTGTGTTTCAGCGCCGCCGGGATACAACCAGCCCATGATGTTCGAAACCATCGAATCGGGCATGGCGATGCCAGCTGGGCGCCACGCCGGCACGCCGGCCGATGACATCTATGCATTGGGTGTCACCACCTTGATGCTGCTTCTTGGCCACAATCCGGTTCCCCACCTTAAGGACGAAGACCTTCTTCGCGCCAAAATCGTGCAGGGGTCCTACGGGTTGCTGGTGGGCAAGAACGATATTCTGCAGTCGATGCGCGAGCCGCTGCGGGGCATGTTGTGCGACGACCCTGAGCAGCGTTGGGACTTTGATGAATTGAAATTCTGGTTGAACGGGCGCCGCCAGGGGGGGGCCATGCGCACTACCCCCCCGGCCAAGGCGATGCGGGCGTATCGGTTCAATGGCAACAACTACTTTACCGCCCGTGGACTCGCCAATGGGCTGGCCGCGAAGTGGGAGACCATCGCGGCTTCGGTCAATGCTGGGGATATCACCAACTGGGTGGACCGCAGCATCGGCGACGAAAACGGCGCCGCTATAGTCGACATGGCGGCCAACAAAACCATGCAAAAGGGTGGGCAAGCCCTCCAAAGCAGCCATGAGAGCGCCCGGGTGGCGCGGCTGTGCATGGCATTGGACCCCAACGCCCCGATCCGCTACAAAAAATTCTCAGCCGTTTTCGATGGCCTGGGCCCGGCGCTGGCCGCGAATTTCGATGATCAGAACATGGTTCAATCCTTCAAGGAATTGTTGCTCCATGAGCTGCCCTTGTTCTGGCTTGGTCTGCAAAGCGGTAAAGCCCCGGAGCACCCCGCCAGGATACGTCTCGCCAAGCGCCTCATCCATTATGTCACAAGGCCGCGTTTGGGCTTCGGCATCGAACGTTGCCTATACGAACTCAATCCGACCCAACGGTGCCTGTCTCCCCTCATCAGCCATGCCGGCGTCAGCGAGATTCATGAGCTGCTTCCCGCCATGGAGCGGGTGGCGCGGCCGGGCGAGAGGCTGCCGATGGACCGGCATATGGGCGCATTCATCGCCGCGCGGTTTGCCGGTGACATCAATGAATCGCTGGTTGCCATCGCCGACAAGAGCGATAAGACCCGGCCGACCATAGGCCTTCTGCGCCTGATCGCGGTGATGCAGGCGGCGCTGGGTCCAGCGTCGCTGCCGCGGTTGGCCCAGGCCATGGCCCCGGGGATCAAGGATGTGATCGAGAACTATCACAACCGCCCCTTACGGCTGCAGTTGAGGGCGCAACTGCCCGAGCTCATGGAGCGGGCCAATTTTGTCGAAATCTACAACAGTGTTGCCGACGGCGCCACGCGGGGGGCGGACGCCCAAGGCTTTAGCGATGCAACCCGGACTTATGCCGAGATCACGGCGGAGATCCAGCATCTCGAGCGCGGCGGCAGTGCGGATCCGGTTAAGGCGCGCCACAACGGCAGTCAGTTCGCGGTGGGTCTCAGCACGTTCCTGTCCCTCGTCACCATCGCCGCGGCCGTCTTGATTTTCAATTGATGAAGAGCCGGGACCCCCAGGAGACCCCCAGGGACCCCCAGGAGACCACAGGAGACCCGACGCCATGACCCAGCAAACCAATCAGTCACAAGACAGTCGAATGACCAGCATTATCCAGCTTGCGTTCGGCGCCGTGGCCCTTGGCGTCATGATCTTCGCCTTGCCGAGTTTCCTGCTCTTCGGCGTCGCCATGCTGCCGACCCTCGGCGCCTACACCATCGATTCCCACGCCAGCATGTGCCTGACCCGTTCGGTCGGTTTTCTCAATTTCGCCGGGACCTGGCCGTTCCTTCTGCAGCTGTGGACCGGCTCCAACAGTCTCCTCCAGTCGACCAAGATTCTCACCGATCCCTATGCCTGGCTTTTGATCTACTCAGCCGCCGCCTTGGGGTGGCTGTTCTATCTTGGCTTCCCAACGCTGAGTTTGGCGTTGCAGGGTCATGCCGCCGAACAACAGGCCGAAAGACTGCGGAATGCGCAGCAAAAACTCGAAGACGAGTGGGGTCCTGAGGTCATGGGCCGGAATGCCTCGCGCGGGATGTCACTGACATAGGGGCACCGTCCAGGCTCAACCCGCCATCATTACCCCGGGACCCACAACGCGAAAACCGGCGGCATGGCCTGCCGCCGGCGATGATCGTGGAGACCGTGTCGCGGTGACGGGGTCTAGTCGCCGATATGCTGTTGGATGACGGCGTTCTTCATGGCCTTCTGCAGCTTCTCGAAGGCGCGGACCTCGATCTGGCGGATACGCTCGCGGGAAATGCCGTATTCCTGGCTCAGGACCTCGAGGGTGGAGGTCTCGTCCTTGAGCCTGCGCTCGGTCAGGATGTGGCGTTCACGCTGGTTCAGGCTCTTCATGGCATGGGCCAACAGCTTGCGCCGGTTGTCGAGTTCCTCTTTCTCCGCCAGCACGGTTTCCTGGTCGTCGCTTTCCTCGACCAGCCAATCCATCCATTCGCCGTCGGAATCATCGCGCAGCGGGGCGTTGAGGGAATGGTCGGGGGCGGTGAGGCGGCGGTTCATGGACACCACTTCGGTCTCCGACACCCCAAGGCGGCGCGAAATCTCGGCGACGTTCTCGGGCGACATGTCGCCTTCCTCGATGGCCTGAAGCTGGCCCTTGAGCTTGCGCAGGTTGAAGAACAGCTTCTTCTGGGCCGCGGTCGTCCCCATTTTCACCAGCGACCAGGAATGCAGGATGTATTCCTGGATCGAGGCGCGGATCCACCACATGGCATAGGTGGCGAGGCGGAAGCCCCGTTCGTGATCGAAGCGCTTGACCGCCTGCATCATTCCCAGATTGCCCTCGGAGATCAGTTCCCCCACCGGCAGGCCGTAGCCGCGATAGCCCATGGCGATCTTGGCCACCAGGCGCAAATGGCTGGTCACCAGCTTGTGGGCGGCATCGATGTCGCCTTCCTCGCGCCACCGCTTGGCCAACTGGTGTTCCTCATCGGGCTCCAGCATGGGGAACTTGCGGATCCTCTGAAGATACCGCGTCAGGTTCCCTTCGGGGCTGATGATGGGAAGGTTTGGTGTTGCTGCCATTAATGAAATACTCCAACTCAAAAGGTTTTAAAAAATCGTCTTAAATATCAATGGCCGCACCCTAATGACGGGCCGCCATGACCATATGTAGCATATAACGCCGGATTATACATTACCAATTTGGTATTGTATACAGGTTTTTTAAACCTTCTCTAATTCGCAAATTAACCTTTTGATATCACTTGGAACCTCGGATTCGAATCGCATCTTCTCGGCGCTCGTCGGATGGCGGAACCCTAAGAGGACGGCATGCAAGCCGTGGCCATGGAGGCCCTGGACGGCGGCGGCGGGGGCGGCGCCCAGGCGCAACAAGGCGCCGCGCCGGGTGCGGCCATAGAGCCGGTCGCCGATCACCCCATGGCCGATATGGGCGAGATGGACCCGGATCTGGTGGGTGCGTCCGGTCTTGAGGCGGCATTCCACCAGGCTCGCCGCCGATCCCAGCGGCCTCAGCACCCGGTACCGGGTCACCGCCGGCCGGCCGCCGCGGCTCAGCACCGCCATCTTCTTGCGGTTCCGCGGGCTGCGCCCGATATTGCCGTCGATCTCGCCCGAGGCCGGCACCGGCACTCCGGCGGCCACGGCGTGGTAGGCGCGCGCCACGGTGCGGGCCGAGAACTGGGCGACCAGGGCGGCGTGGGCGGCGTCGGTCTTGGCCGCCACCATGAGCCCGCTGGTGTCCTTGTCGAGGCGGTGGACGATGCCGGGTCGGCGCACCCCGCCGATGCCTTGCAGGCTCTCGCCGCAGTGCGCGATCAGGGCGTTGACCAGGGTGCGGTCGGGATTGCCCGGCGCCGGATGCACCACCAGGCCGGCGGGCTTGTCGATGACGATGATATCGGCGTCCTCATGGACGATGTTGAGCGCCATGGCCTGGCCCTGGGGCACCGCCGGCGCCACCGGCGGCACCGTCACGGCGAGGCTTTGGCCGGGTTTGACCCGGTATGCCGGCTCGGTTATGGTCGCGCCGTCGGCCGTGACCTGGCCCTGGGTAATCAGGGCCTTGATCCGGCTCCGCGACAGCTCCGGCACCCGGGCGGCGAGCACGCTATCGATGCGGGCGCGGCCGTCATCCATCCCGGCTTGGACGCGATAGGTTGTGGCGGGTCCTGTCATGGCCCGAGATTGGACCGAACCATGCAGGCGCTCAAGGGCTTAGTCATCTTTCTCGGCGTCGTCATCATCGCCGGCATCGTCGTCCTGGCGGTGACCATCGGCCAGCGCGCCACCAAGCTGGTGGGTGAGGGGTCGGGCGATGGCAAAGGCGTGGAGGCGGCCACCACGGAGACGGCGGCCCCCCGGGCGATTGCCAAGTTCGGCGACCGCGAGATCGATCTGCCCGACGGCAGCGAGGTCATCGCCATGCTGGCGGAAGACGGGCGCTTGATGCTGCGGCTGCGCCTCGCCAATGGCCGCCAGCGCATCCTGGTGCTCGACCTCGCCACCGGCAAGCAGCTCGGCAGTTTCCGCCTGCGCCGCCCGCGCGCCCGGTTCGGCCCCTGATCCCTCCCGGGCGATGGCGCACGTCCATATAGCCCCCCAACTTGTGGCGCGGATCCAATCCGCCGCCGAGGACGCCTATCCCCGGGAATGTTGCGGGCTCCTGGTCGGCCGCACCGACGGGGATGATTTCACCGTCACCGCGCTTGAGCCCAGCACCAATGTGGGACCTTCGGGCGCCCCCGACCGCTTCGAGATCGACCCGGGGCTGCGCATCCGTCTCCAGCGCTCCTTGCGCGGCGGCGCGGTTGCCATTATCGGCCATTACCATTCCCACCCGGACCACATCGCTGAGCCGTCGGCCACCGACCGCGCCATGGCCTGGGAGCCCGAAATGGTCTGGCTGATCACCGCCGTTAAGGCCGGCAAGGCCGGGGAAAGCCGGGCCTTCGTCATCAGCGAGGCCGGCGCCGTCACCGAGCTCGAGGTGGTGGAGAGCGCTTAAGCCGGCGCGGTCGGGGGTGGTGGGGTCGCGGCGGATGAGGCGCCGCGCCCGGGCCCCAAACCAAGCCCCTTGATCGCCAATTCCCCATTGGCTATGACAGGGCATGGCCTTCGCGTCCCCTTCGTCTAGAGGCCTAGGACACCGGCCTCTCACGCCGGCAACAGGGGTTCGAATCCCCTAGGGGACGCCAGGGCTGCTCCACGCCATAAAACGTAGGGTTTTCAAGGGCTTCGGCGGATGACCTCCGGGGCTTGTACCACACGTTCGTACCACACAATGATGCCCACTTTTTTCGATGTGTAGGCCCCTGAGCCCTTCGAGCGCATCATGTTCCCCGACAGCGCCGGCGCCAAGGCGCCACCTGGACGGTTAACACGCACATAGGCCGTAAACGCCCTTATGGCGGGACATGAGCGGAAAGCCAGAATCGGGACATTGGGAAGATCGATCTGGCGCAATCCGAACTTTATGGGTAGGTTGAAATCCGTATCACTGCCGCAAAGAGCAGTTTTGGTGTCCAGGGAGTAAAAATTTGATTTCCATCAGTCAACTCCACAAAAATTTTGCAGTCACCAATGGCACGGTCGCGGCCCTCAGCGATCTCAGCCTCGAAGTCGATGCGGGTGATTTCTTCGTCATCGTCGGCGCCAGCGGCTCTGGCAAAACGACGCTGCTACGCTCGGTTGCCGGTCTCGAAACCCCGGATTCCGGCTCAATTAATATCGCCGACCGCACGGTCTTTTCTCATCGGCCCCCGGTATGGGTTCCGCCGCAGGACAGGGGATTTGGCATGGTGTTTCAGTCCTATGCCGTCTGGCCCCATTTGACCGTTTACGACAATGTGGCGCTGCCATTGCGGGAAGGCGCTCAAAAAATTGCCCGGGGTGACGTCAAGTCCCGGGTCCGGCAGGCTCTGGAAATGGTCCAATTGGAGGGGCTGATCGACCGGCCGTCGACCCTGTTGAGCGGCGGACAGCAACAACGCGTCGCCCTTGCAAGGGCGATCGCGGTTAATCCCAGCGTTCTGCTGATGGATGAACCCCTCAGTAATTTAGATGCCCGCCTCAGAGAGGAAGTCCGGGGAAAAATCCGTGAGCTGGCGAAGCAACTAGAGGCCACTGTGCTCTATGTAACCCATGACCAGATTGAAGCGATGGCCATTGCGGACAAAATCGCCATCATGAGTTTCGGAAAACTCCTGCAGCACGGATCACCGATAGAGCTGTATAGAGATCCCAATTGTCCGGAAGTGGCGGAGTTTTTTGGAAACGTGAACTGGTTGCTGGGAGAGCTGGACACCGCCGACGGCAATATGGTGAAAACGAAAATCTGCCGGTTTTCTGTATCGCCGGACATGGCGACGGAAAAGGACGTATGGGTTGGTTTTCGGCCAGAGCACATGAATTTTTCCGACCAGGCTTTCGGCCAGGAGCCAAATCACTTTTTGGCGGATCTTCGAAACACAATCTTCCTTGGCGACCAGTACACCTTTGACGCATGTGCCGAGGACATGGATTTGGTCGGAAAAAGCCGCATAGCGCCAAAATTACAATCCGATAAACTGCATATTGCCGTTGAACCAACCGATCTCATGGTTTTCCCGGCGAACGACGAAAACACAGAATTTATCAAGGCATCGATGGCGAACGCCTAAGGAGGTGCGAAGAGTCAATTTTGACCGCGGATAAAAGGGATTTCCCATTAGATTTACTGGCAGGGGAATATATAGTGAGCACAACTGGACGAAACCAAGACCCCATGAACGAAAACCTAAAACGTCGAGAACCTAGGAGGCAGTAAAATGTTGAAGATACGAAGCAAGAATGCGGCTTTCAAAGCCATGGCATTCATTCCTGTCATCGCCATGCTGGCGGTCGGTACCGCGGCATCGGCGGCAGAGGCGCCCAAGGGCCTGAAAGCCTTAATAGCCGCTGCGAAAAAAGAGACGACATTGCGCGGCATGTGGTCGTCGAGCAGCTTAGGTGGTGGCAAGGGATTTAAAACAATCGTCGCCGCCATGAACAAAAAATACGGCACCAATATCAAACCGAAGTTTACCCCGGGACCGTCCATGACCCGGATGATTGCGAAACTCACCCGCGAATTGAAAGCCGGACAGAAATCGAGCGCCGATGTTTCGTGGGGCAATTCAGGTGGCGTGCTGAAAAGCAGCAAAGTTGGCCTTATGCGCACCATGAACTGGAAGAGCTATCTCACCCGGCCGATGCTCAAGGCGGAAAAGGGCTTCGATCCGATCGGTCCAAAAGGGATCGCGCTGGCATCGGCGTCCACCCTGGTCGGCGTTCTCTATAACAGCGACCTGGTAAAGGGTAAGGATATCCCGAAGACCCTGGCCGACGTGTTAAAGCCGAAATTTAAGGGCAAAATCGCTTCGACGCCCTACGCGGCGGGTATGCGCGAATTCGCCATGCCCGATCTGTTGGGTGAGCAAGCGATGTTGGATTTCACCACAAAGCTCACCGAACACATCAGCGGCCTTATGCGTTGCGGATCGATGGACCGCATTACCAGCGGCGAATTTCTTATGCTGGTTCTGAGTTGCGGCGACCAGTATGTGAACCAGGCCAAACGCCGGGGAGAACCTCTCGGGTATTCGTTAATGAGGGACGCCGTGGTGTCGCACACGCGCTATGGTGCGGTTCCGGTGCATTCCAGTTCGCCCAACGCCGCCGCGCTTTTTGTGGTCTACCTGCATACCAAGGAAGGTCAGAAATGGATGTGGGAGGTCAATGGCTTTGACTTCCACCTCTATCCCGAATCCCACCAGCGTAAGTCGCTGAACGCGGCCAGAGACGCCGGTGCGAAGATTGTCATCAATTCACCGCAGTGGTTGGGCAGCCAGGGTGGCTATGTAAAAACCCGGAAAAAGCTGCAGAAAATCCTGAAGAAGAAGAAAAAGAAGAAGTAGTAGTAGACACGGTTTCGGCCATGGAAGCAGGTTGGGGAGCCATGTTCCCCAACCTGTTTGGTTCTGGCCGATGCACTTCCGCACCGCTATAGAGGCTCCCGTTGAAGTCTAAATCCTCATCAACTTTAATGATGCTTGCCGCGCTGCCCATGGTGGTCATCCTGGTGCTGGTGTCGGCTCTCATAATGATTAGCTTCCAATCCGGTATTCTGGGGACACCGGACGCAAAATTTACATTAAGCAACTATGGAGATCTTTCCTCCGATTCCCTCCTCATGGAATCGCTCTATAACACCTTCGTTTTTTCAATCGTCGCGACATTGATCTCCATGGGCATCGGGTTGCCCATCGCATGGGTTACCGAACGCACCACGCTCTACGGTAAAAGCGCGATCTATGCCATCATGACCCTGGGTCTGTTAATCCCGGGCATCTATACGGCGATGGGGTGGACGTTCCTGGCACATCAGCGAATTGGTTTCCTAAACAGATGGGCTACCCAGGCCTTTTCCCTCAACGAGGCCCCCATCAATATCGCAACACCCATCGGTATGGGGTTCGTGCAGGGGCTTAGCCTTGCGGCATTGGCCTTCATACTGACAGCCCAGATGTTCCGGGCGATGAACCCTTCGTTCGAAGAGGCGGCCAAGATTCACGGCATGGGTTTCTTCTCCGTATTGCGCCGCGTCACGCTGCCGCTGGCGACGCCGGCGATCCTGGCAGCGGTAATTTACATCGTCGTCATCGGCATAGCGACTTTCGATGTCCCGGCAATCATCGGATTGGGCAACCGGGTCTATATGCTCAGCACCTATGTCTACGACAAGTCCAACCCGGGCGATGAGGAGTTCGCCCAACACGGGATCACGGCCGCATTGGGCGTCTGGATGATTGGCGTGGCGCTGCTTTTGACATGGTGGTACAGCAGCGTCCTGCGCAAAGGCGACCGCTATCAGGTGGTCACCGGTAAAGGATACCGGCCCAACCTGATTGATATCGGGCACTGGGGAAAAGTGGCCTGGGGTCTGATATTTCTCTACATCATTGCCGCCAAGCTGGTGCCGCTCCTACTCATCGCTTATGCGGCGTTTGTTCCTTATCTGGCCCCGCCCTCTATGAAAATGTTGGGGCTGATGTCCTTTGACACGATTTTGGATAAAATGGACTGGGATTTGGTCTTGAGGGGGCTGAAAAATACGGTTCTGCTTGTGGTTACGGTGCCAGCCATAACCCTGTTGCTGGCATTCAGTATTTCCTGGCTGATCGTGAGAAGCAGAAGCGGGTTCCGCTACGTCTTGGAATTTGGCGCGTTCCTGCCCCATGCGTTGCCCGAAGTCATACTCGCCATCGCGGCACTTCTCTTATCTCTGTTCATACTCAAGGATATTGTTCCGCTCTATGGTTCACTATCGCTTATCGCAATCGTTTACGTGATCACGCGGATTAGCTTTGCCACCCGCGCGTTAAACAGCTCGCTCCTTCAGATTCATAAAGAGCTTGAGGAAGCCGCCCATGTGGCGGGCCTTTCCGCGGTCAGAACGTCGTGGCGCATCCTCGTCCCGATTTTGCGCCCGACTTTGATGGCGGTTTGGATATGGTCCGCCATCCTTGTCTATCGGGAGCTGACGGTCGCCGTATTTTTGGTCGGGCACGACAATATAACCCTGCCCGCCGTGATCTGGAGCTATTGGTTCTCGGGTGCCACAAACCTGGCGGCAGCGGTGACGCTCATAATGACCTTGATTTTAGCACCGCTAATTCTTGTCTTCTGGTGGTTTGGAAGAAGGTCCTTCATGTCGGGCTAGCACCCCTGATTAGAGGGATCGACTTGGCAGGGAAAGCATCATGTTCATGCCACTGGTACGGGAACTGATACGGTGAAGCCAACCCATCGGCTGGCCAGCGGATGCATCGCCACTGCCACGGCCTTGACCCTTGCGCTGGCGGTTTCACATCACGCCTTTGCCCAAGGCCCGGGCGACACCAACGCCAACACGCCGGCCACGCTTGAACGCCTTGATGGCTTCGTGGCGCCGGGCGAGATTTCCCCCGACGTCCGCATGATGGTGGGCAAGAACCGCCGCCGGAACAAGGCCAGGGCCTTTGAAATTCAACAGGCCCGGGGCGCCATCGAGACCGGGCTTGAGCCAAGCTTCATTGGCGGCGCCGATTGTCCCGGGATCGATAGTGAGGAATGGGCGATCGACTATTCACACAAACGCCCGTGGCCGGCCATGCACAAAGGCATAGACATCCCGCAACCCGAAGGCACGCCGATACGCGCCGTGGCCGATGGCATGGTTGTGGGAAAATTCGAAAATGAGGGCAACCGCAAGGGCATTGAGGTGATGGTTCGCCATACCCCCGGCCAAACCGGCCTGGCGTTCTGGACCTACTCTCAATACACCCACTTGAGGGAGATGTCGCCGCTGGCGCTCGGCGCAAAGGTCAAAATCGGCCAAATTGTCGGGCGGACCAGCAACACCGGAAAGATGGGCCGGCGCATCCGCCGCCATGCCCTGCATTTTGCGATTTTGTACAGCTCGCTTCCCCAGTGGACCAACGACCAAACCATCGTCGCGCCGAAACAAGGCTATTGGATGGACCCCAATGGGTTTTATCGGGCCGGTCCACCTTACGATTCACAGTCCTTGGCGAAATTGCCCGCCGATCAAAAGAAAGTCGCCGTCCCCTACATCAAACCCGACGGGTCCTTGGTGCCGCCAAACACCAAACGTATCTGGCCCTATCCGTGCGAGTGACTTTTGGGTGAACCCGGCGTCAGGGCCATTGCGGCCAGGCTGGAACCTTAAGACGGGTCCAGCCACACCATCATCGCCTCCAGGTCCAATGGCTTGGTCATGACCGGCAGCGTGTCAGAGATGTCGAACTCCCGCTTCACCTCGTCGCGGCTGAAACCGGTTATCAACAGGATGCGTGTTTCAGGTTTTGCCTGTTTGATGGAGTGCATCGCACTCACACCATTGATGTCAGGCAGCCCGATGTCCAACAGGACGGCGTCATAGTTCTTCTTGCCGGCGGCGGAAATCCCCTCATTCGCGGTCATGGCAATATCCACATCGTGGCCCTTAAGCTTGAAAAAGTCGGACAGGCTATCGACCAGATCGCGGTTGTCATCGACCAGCAAGATGTTCAGATCGCGCATAAACTAGTTCTCATCAAGATTACTGTTTCCGCCGCCAACGGCAACCACAGGTTGTCCAGGGCGTCAATTTCTCTCAGTTGGCGATCTCGAAGCCGCCACCATGTTCATCAGTGATCTGGGTTCATCCGTGAGCAGGGTTCCTCCATGACCCGGCGTATGAACGGCAGGCCGAGGCCACCGCTTTTGCGTATTATTCTCGTTCAAGAATTGGTGCTGAGTCAATGTTTTTCGTCACAAGACCGGCCAATCCGGGAC